>JAVHOU010000019.1:0-26220 GCA_036170275.1 Ignavibacteriaceae bacterium | reverse complement strand
TTGCTGTATTATAAAGCACAAAAATATATCTGTCATCACCCAAAATATCACTTAATGCGAGCTGTGCACCACCGCGAGTTCCGAATACAGGATCAGTTGATACAACACCAGTAGCAAAGTCTAAAGAATATTCTTTTTCATATTCAACTTTTTTTATTTCGCCTGCAGAATCAAAAGATTTGGGTTTCCAAATTCCCTCAATACCCGAAAAATCCATTTCAATATTATCAATACTATCCAACTTCTTTTCAAGTTTCATTAAGTACAAATGAAAAGCAAATTTCTCAAAGCCAGAAAATACTATCGTTGAATCATCTATAAATCTTGGGTCAAATGCACTTGTAAGAAATCGAGAAACCTTTTGCAAAGTTTTTGAATAACCCAGATTCGTTATATCTAATTTCCAGATGTTTCTTACTCCATCAGCATCGGAGGTAAATAGTAATTGCTTTTTGTCGGGCGATACGACAGGATTATAATTGTTAAAATTTGTATAGGTCAAATATTTTATTTCATTTGAATTAAGGTTATAAGAAAATATGTTATACTTTTTTTCATACTTGCCTGCACTTCTATCCGAAGAAAATATTATCTCATCCTGATTAGGACCGAAAACCGGATCACGATCATCATAATAATCATTAGTCAGTCGTGTTAGAGAATCCGTGATTAAATTATAAGTGTAAATGTCGCTAAAACCTTTTTGATCAACACCTTGAAAAACAATTTCACTTCCGTTTGAAGAAAATTTTGGTGAGGATAAAAATATTATATGATCATCCTGAAAAGTTTTTACAATCTGGTTGGACTTTAATGATAAAAAATGAATGACATCTGTAGCACCGCTTTTTACACCAAAAGCCAAAAGTGCATCTTTAGAAATATCTATTGCTGATTGGAAAAGATGAAATGCTTCAAGCTCTTGAGTCTGCTCTGCTTTAAGAATTAATTCAGGATCATTTATAGATTTTAAATTCTCATCAAGATCTAATCTGTAGATAGAAGAAAAACCGGTTCGATTGGCAACAAAATAAATGAAATTCTTATCATCTTGTTTAAATAGTACGGGTGAAAAGTTGAATCCGAAATCGGTTAATTGTTTCGCAAATATGTTTTGTGGAACTCGATTAGAATAAAGTGGAAAATATTTTTTTTTAAGATGATATTCCCACTCGTTATCTAAGTCGGCAATAGTGGTTTCTAAAGTATGTTCAATTACATCATTGAAAGATTTATACATCCAAAAGTTTTCAAGAAGCATACTAATTTTTTCATAACCATATTTTTCTTCTATAAATTCTAAAAAACTTTGTCCTTCTTTATACATTAAGAACGAACCATAAATATTCCATATATTCTTTAATCTGAAAAAATTATTATTAAGAATTGCATCTCTCATAACCATTTCTGCCTGCGCATCCGGTTCAGTTGAATAATATTCAGCCAGACCTTCAACAAACCAAAGCGGCGGCATTGCGTCTGTTGATTCTCTATGATCGCGTAATACTCTATATATTTTATTCGTCATAAAAACATGAACAAGTTCGTGCCTTATAACGTGTCTAAAATCCTGTAGCGAACCGTTTGATGGAATTACTACACGTCCTTTTAGAAATTCAAAAAAACCTCCTACACCTTCCGGAATAAATCCTGGAGTAATATTTGTTTGCTGAAAGTGATTAGATGTGTTGTAAAATATAAGCGGTACTCTTCTGGTAACTACACTATTCATTTTTATTTTTAATTCATCAAACATTTCTTCAGCATAAACAGCACCGATCTCTGCCATCTCTCCCATTTCACCATAATAATAAATATTAAAATGTTCTGTGCGAATTATTTTCCAGTCGAATTTTTCATATTGTATTTTATTTCTGCCAAAGTAATAGAATTGTGCACAGGTAGTTGATGCAGCAAAAAAGATGAGAAGAAGAGTATATTTTAGTTTGCTCTTCAAATGAAACTAAGTTTTTAATTAATTATTTAAGTTTTTCTTTTAGAGTATTAATGTTGTCGATTTCACTCGGATCAAATCCTCTCAACACTCCTACATAATAAGATATCCAATCGCCTAAAAAAATCAAATCCAATAGTCTTTCTTTATAATTTTGTTCGTTACTCTTAAGAGTAATTATTCCCGCTCCTGATTGTAAAAAGATATCATTTAGGATTTTAAATCTCTTTTTTATTTGTGGATGATAGCTTTCATCCATAACAATTATAATTTTTGAATGAAATATTTTTTCCTGATAAGATTCCCAACCAATTATTTCGTTATGATTCATCTCGGGAACTTCGTTATGAAATGCATGAAGTTTTGAGTTTTCATTAAACTGACATTTGAGTCTATATCCAACTGCAGATGTTGAATCCGCAACAGAATAAATTACAGGAATAAATCCAACTAAAGATTCAGCTATGGTATAAGCTGTATTTCCTTCTTTAGAAAATTCATTCCCATCCTTTTTCCATATTGATTTGATCTTGTTTACAACAGATGTTTGGTTTTGAATTAATTTTAATTCTTGAAAAACTTTTAGCAAAGAGAAGAAGCTTAAACCCAATGAGTAACGCGGCTGAAATCCTTTTTGTACTTTAACGCAAGGAATATTTTTCTTATTTGCGATAGATTCAATTTCACCGCCGGTTGTAATACAAATAATCTTGCAGCCAACTTTTATAGCCTGTTTAAGGGATGAAATAGTTTCTTCAGTATTTCCGGAATAAGATGACGCAATAAAAAGCGTGTTCTTACCAACAAATTTAGGTAAAGTATAATTTCGATTGACAAATATTGGAATGTCTATTTCATCTTTTAAATAATTCTTAATTAAATCGCCACTGATTGCGGATCCACCTAAACCGCTTATAATTATGTTAGTTATTTCTAATGAATTTATTCCATCAATTTTAAATTTATTATTCCATGCAGTTTCAATTTGTTTATATGAATTAATTAATACATCAAACTGATTTTGTGGATCATACTTCTGAACATATTCTTTTATAGTCATACTAAATAATATTCCTTGTTCTTGTTATACTATTATCTTCAAAAAATTTCTTAACTTTTTTCTGAATTTCAATTTCTGTTTTACATTGCACACATTCTTCTGCTAAAGCTTTCGCTTTTTTAAATTCAAATCCGCGTATTATCCGCTTTGCATACAAAATTGTTGCAGGTGACATACTCAATGAATCCAATCCTAATCCAACTAATAATGGAATGGCAAGAGTATCGGCTGCCATCTCACCGCAAATACTTACCTGAATTTTACTATGCTTTGCAGCTCTAACAATGTGATCAATTGTTCTAATTATTACCGGACTAAATTCCTGATATAGATTTGAAACAAGATCATTACCCCGGTCAACCGCCATCATATATTGGATAAGATCGTTTGTGCCAATGCTTATAAAATCAATTTCATCTGAATATTCCTTCGCCATCACAGCAGCGGAAGGAACTTCTATCATTATTCCAACTTTTAAATGTTCATCAAACTTAATCTTATCTTTTTTCAGTTCGTGTTTACATTCCTGAATTATTTTCTGAGTTTTCCAAACCTCCTCCAAAGTAGACACCATCGGAATCATAAAACGAATGTTTTTATTTTCACTTGCCTTAAGAACAGCTCTGATTTGTGTTTTAAAAAGTGATTCATTCTCTAATAAAAATCTAACTCCGCGTAATCCAAGAAATGGATTAGGTTCTTTGTAATCACTAATCTTAAACTTATCGCCGCCAATATCGAACGCTCTGATTGTTACAAACTTAGGATAAATTCTTGATGCTAATTTGGAATAAATATCTGTCTGTTCTTTTTCATCAGGAAAAACACCAAGCTCGTCCAATATCTGTTCCGATCTGAAAAGACCGATACCTTTTGCTCCACTTGTAATCACTATATCAATTTCTCCGGTTACATCAACATTAGCTTCAAGATTAATTTCTCTGCCATCTTTTGTTTTTGCAGGTAAATCTTTTAGCTCTTCCAATCCTTTCTGAATTTCGAAAAGTTTGTTCTGCTTTTGTGTAAAAAATTGCAATTGTTCTTCAGTAGGATTTGTAATAATGTAACCATGAAATCCATCAACAATAACTGTATCACCTTCCTTAATTAGCTGAGTTGCATTTCGAGTACCAACAACAGCGGGAATATTTAGTGATCTTGAAATAATAGCAGCGTGCGAAGTAAGCCCGCCGTGATCCGTTACAAAGCCCTGCGATTGTTGACGAGAAAATAAAAGTGTATCAGCAGGCGTTAAAGCTTCGCTAACTACAATCAGGTTTTTTTCTATTTTCGATTGCCATCTTTTTTTCTGAAGATTTCTGATAATTCTATTTTTTATATCCTCAATATCATTTGCCCGTTCTTTCATGTAAGATTCGTGCGATATGATCATCAAATCCTGATATTTCGAGATTTCATCTGATACAACGTACTCGGGTTGAACCTTTTCATTCATAATTCTTTTTTCGATATTACCCAATAGAATCGGGTCGTCAAGAATCATTACCTGGGCTTCAAAAATTGCAGCACGTACTTCATCCATCTTCTCGCGGGCAATTCCAAATATTTTTTGCAATTCTTTTTTCGATTGCTTTAATGCTTCACGAAAATTAATAATTGCCTCATCAACATCGGTAATTGGAGTTTTAGCTATATCAAGTTTCTCTTTTGAAAATAGATAAACTCTACCAATTACAATACCGGGTGCTGCGGCAATTCCTGCAATTTTATTTTCAGAATTTTTGTAAATGTCTTTAAATGATTTCATAATTCATCAAATCCTCTCTCAAAATATGCGACTATTTCCTCACAAGCCTGTAGTTCATCCTCACCATCAAAAGTAAGTTTTAGTTCAGACCCTATTTCGGCTGCCAATGTCATCACTCCTATTATACTTTTTCCATTAATACTAAGTCCATCGCGATAAATATAAAATTCGCATTTAAATTTTGCAGCAAGCTTTACAATTGTAGCTGCAGGTCTTGTATGAAGTCCAGCTTTGTTCACAATCTTTACAGTTTTTTCAATCATTATTTATTTCTTTTGATTAATGAATCAGCTAGCCAATAAAAAATGTTCACTTCGCCTTTATTGGAAAGTTTATCAATCGATCTTAATGCCTTGTATGTATAATTACGAATAGCAGCTTTTGCATCTTCAATGACTCCAAGTTTTTCATAAAGCTGTTTATACTTTTCAATTTGATTTGATCGAATGCCTTTATTAGCAATTACTTTTAACAAATCTTCTTTGTCTTTTCCTTTTGCTTTTTCTAAAGCTTCAATAAATAAAAATGTTTTCTTGCCTTCAATCAAGTCGCCGCCGATGCGTTTACCAAAATCAACTTTGTCGGCTGTTATGTCTAACAAATCATCCTGAATCTGAAAAGCGATTCCTAAATATTTCCCGTAATCAGAAAGTGCTTTGATATCCTGCTTGCTGCCATTAACAAGATAAGCTCCAAGTTCACAGCACATTTGTGCAAGCGCGGCAGTTTTTTTACGGATCATTTCAATGTATTCATTATGCGAAACAATTTTACGAGTTTCAAATCCAGTATCAAGACTTTGTCCTTCGCAAACTTCAACTAATCCATGCGTAAATGAACTCAGCGCTTCTCTTGCGTTTACTTTACAATCTTTTAAAAGAAATTCATAAGCAACGGCGAGAAGTGAATCGCCGGCAAGTATTGCAGTATTCAAATTATATTTTTTGTGCAAAGTCAAATTTCCTCTTCGCAAATCAGCATTGTCCATTATGTCATCATGAACTAAGGTAAAGTTGTGAAGCATCTCAACAGCAACAGCAGCATTATAAACTTGATTTGGCTTTCCGCCAACAGCTTTTGCAGAAAGTATTACGAGTAAAGGTCGCAAACGTTTACCACTGCTTTCTAAAATATAAGAAGCAGGTTCATAAAGTTCTGTTGGCTGTCTATCTTTTAATGCTGATGCAAGTTTTTGATCAATAATTTTTTTCTCTTTTTCATAGATCGAGAGATATTTTTTTAGTTCCGCAGATATCAAAACAATTCTTCCTTTTTGATAAGCTTATTTTTTTTAAGCTCATTAAGATTTTCTGATCCGGTTAGAAACATAACTTTTTTAACGTACTCAAACCAATTTACAATTTTTTTCTGAACCGCATCTTCCCCATCCCTCATCAAAGTCTGAAGGATAATTCTTGCTGAAGCTACCATATCCGCACCAAAAGCAAATGCCATTGATACATCATGTTTTGTATTTATTCCCCCCGAGCCAATTAAAGTAAACTTATATTTTTTCTTTAACGGATAAATTTCTTTTAAACAATATGATGTCGGTAATCCCCAATCCCAAAAATCATTTTCAGATTTGCTTCTGATAATCTCTACCCCAGCCCAGCTTGTACCACCGGCGCCCGCAACATCAATTCCACTAACACCAATTTCTAATAATTTTTTTGCTGCTGATTTGCTTATTCCAGAACCAACTTCTTTAACTATTATTGGAACTTTAGCTTTTGATACTAATTTTTCTAATTTCTTTAATAAACCAGCGAAGTTCGGCTCACCTTCGGGCTGCAATAATTCTTGCAATGGATTTAAATGAACAACAAAAACATCAGCCTCAAGCATATCAATCAAGGAAAGAATATTGGATAAATTTTTCGATTGAACTATTTGTGCTGCACCAATATTTCCAAGCACAGGAACGTCTTTAGCGGTATTGCGAATTACTTTATAGGAATTATGATTATCGTCGTTTTCTAAAGCCTGTCTCTGACTTCCAACACCAATAGGGATTTTTAATTCTTGTGCAATCGTTGCTAATCTTAGATTAATATTTTCCGCTTCTTCAGTTCCGCCAGTCATGCAAGAAATTAAAAATGGATAATTTACTTTTTTAGAAAAGAATTTTGTTTGAAATGAAATTTTTGAAATATCAACTTCAGTTAATGCATCGTGAATAAAATCATACTTCTCAAATCCATTTGTCTTTGAACGAAAAGCTACTTTATCGGTAAGACATAGATCAATATGCTCTTTCTTTCTTTTGGATGTTTCGCTAATTGATTTTGACATTTCTCAGTTGATTATTTATTCATTTGCAAAATATGGAAAATAAAATAAATATTCTTGTTTGTAGGGAACGAACTCCCGTTCGTTCCGTGTGTTTTTGTATTTGTTTTTATCGCTTGAATAATTTGTGTTTTCTCTCTCTTCGTTTGCGGATCGGTCGGGAGACCGATCCCTACATTTTAAATTCAATATGATCATTTTCATTAAGAAATAATTTATTGACAACTACTTCGCCGCGCACAGAATTTGTTAACACAATTTTATCGGCTTCGAGGAAGTCTTTAATAAACAATTTTTTTTCGATAATCGTAGAATTGTTTTTCAATAATTTTTTACGATATACACCTGATAATATCCCTGCATTTAATGGCGGAGTCGAGATAACATCATCCTTATAAATAAAAATATTTGTTATGGCTCCTTCTGCAAGCTCTCCGCGCTCATTAAAATAGATAACATCGAAATATCCTTTTGCAGTAAACTTTTTATATTCTCGATCATACAATCCACGATTTGTCGTTTTGAAATATTGAAATCGAGCCTTGGAATTGATTGAATTTTTTGAAATGATAGTTTTAATTTCTTGTGGCAGAGTTTTCAATTCAGCTAATTGATAAGAAAATTTACCAAATTTGTTTAATGAGATTCTTAAGCGATAAGATTCCTGATTACTTCGTTTAATAATTCGTTTTATTTTTGATTCAATTTTTTTTCTATCAAAACAAAATAGGAAATAATCAGCGGCATAATTCATTCTCTCCAAGTGTTTATCGAGCAGAAATATTTTTCTATTCTCAACCCGCATAGTTTCAATTATCTCGAAAGGTTTAACAGGATCGGATAAAAAAATTCCTTTAAGTTTTGTTTCTTCATATTCTGCTTCGGCAACACTATCCCATACAATGCCGCTGCCCAAACCAATTTCACCTTTGCCAGTTTTTTTATTAATACAAAGAGTTCTGATTGGAACATTAAAAGTGATATGCTTATTTCTAATCAGCCCGATTCCACCTGTGTAAATTTCACGTTGCTCTTTTTCTAATTCATTAATAATTTCCATTGTTCTAATTTTTGGAGCACCAGTAATTGATCCACAAGGGAAAATATTTTTTATCACATCAGAAAGTTTAACATTCCTTTTTAGTTTTGATTCTATCGTACTTACCATCTGATAAACGGATTCATATTTTTCAATTTTAAATAAATTTTTAACTTTAATAGAATCATATTTACTTATTCTGCCAAGATCATTACGAATTAAATCGACAATCATCACATTTTCAGCACGATTTTTTTCGCTTCTTTCCAACTCATATTTAATAAATGCATCGCTTAATAATTCAATCCCTCGTTTCGCAGTTCCTTTCATCGGTTTGGAAAATATTTTTCTTTTTTTCATATCAAAGAAAAGTTCCGGCGAAAGTGAAATGAATATCCTCTTTCCATTATTTATAAATGCAGTGTATTGTGCAGATTGGTTAAAGACTAGGATTGAAAACAATCCTTGGTATGATCCTGAAAAATTAAATTTACCTTTTACAGTGTAATTAACTTGATACGTATCACCTTCTTCAATGTAAGATTTTATTTTGCTGATTGATTTAGTGAATTCATTTTTAGAAGTGTTGAGTCTAAAATTTTTGATTTTATATTTTTCTGATTCATCAAAGTCTATTTCAGATGATTTGAACCTCTGAACATTTTTTTTATCATAAAAAAAGAATCGAATTAGATTTTCATTCTTTGGTAAAAACTTGTGAAGTTTTTTCTCAAACAAATATCCCGCTTCATAATTAATTAAAGAATATCCACATAATCCTTTTCTTATCAGATCATCAATCTGTTTTAATTTTTCATCCAAATTTCTTAAAGATTTTATCGTAACAATTTCTTTAGGTTTTAAGAAAAGATATGACTCACTCTTACAATAAGTCGGTGGAGTATAAAAAAATGCTGCATTCGTAGTTGATGATACTATACTTATAATTTCTTGAATCTTCATTTTTGTAGGGAACGAACTCCCGTTCGTTCCGTTTATTTTTTATTTAAGGTGTTGTCTTAATATTAATTTATTTTTTTTATAATATCCTGAGCGGATCGATCAGGAGATCGATCCCTACAGTTTTAATTGATTATCTAAATTAAAATCCATTTGTTATTTTTCGTCACTGTTAATTTAATCATACTCAGGAATAAATATGAGCAAACCTCGTCTTTCCTTCTGGCAAATCTGGAATATGAGTTTCGGATTTCTCGGCATTCAATTTGGGTTCGCACTTCAAAATTCAAATGTAAGCAGAATATTTGAAACTCTCGGCGCAAGCATTGATTCGATCCCGATTCTTTGGATTGCTGCTCCTGTTACAGGATTAATAATTCAACCAATCATCGGTCATTGGAGTGATAAAACCTGGAGTAAACTTGGACGGAGACGACCATTTTTTCTTGTCGGTGCTTTGCTTGCTTCAACTGCAATAATATTTATGCCAAACTCCCCTGCACTTTGGGTTGCTGCTGGAATGCTTTGGATTATGGATGCATCAATAAATATTTCTATGGAACCATTCAGAGCATTTGTCGGAGACATGCTTCCATCCGAACAACGCACTGTGGGATTTTCAATGCAAAGTTTTTTCATTGGAATCGGTGCAATTGTCGCTTCTGCATTACCTTATATGATGACTAACTGGTTTGGTATTGCTAACACTGCTGCCGCTGGAGAAATTCCCGACTCAGTTAAGTTTTCTTTTTACATTGGAGGAGCAGTTTTTCTACTTGCAGTTCTTTACACAGTTTTTTCAACTAAAGAATATTCACCAGAAGAACTTAAAAATTTTTCTGAGGATGACAGGAAATTATCTCAATCAAAAATATCTGATTCAAATTCGATTACAGTAAAATCATTCAATAAAAATGGTTTGATTTGGATTTTTGTTGGATTACTTGGCTCTGCAATTCTACATTTTGTTCTTCACGAAACTGATTACGGACTCTATGTTTTATTTGTTGGTTCAATAATTTTTGGATTACTTCAATTAGCTGCTGGATTTTTTACTGACCAAAATAAAACTTCCGGCGGATTAGTTTCTATCTTAAATGATCTTTACAAAATGCCAAAGACAATGAAGCAGCTTGCAGTTGTTCAATTCTTTTCGTGGTTTGCTTTGTTTGCAATGTGGATTTATACAACACCTGCAGTTACACATCACATTTATGGAGCAACTGATCCTTCATCCGAATTATATAATCAGGGAGCAGATTGGGTTGGAGTTTTGATGGCTGTTTACAATGGCTTTGCTGCAGTTATGGCTTTTGTCATTATGTGGGTTGCAAAACTTACAAACAGAAAAACAGTTCATATGATTTCATTAATCATTGGCGGAATTTCCTTTGCATCTTTTTACTTTATTAAAGATCCAAACTTACTTTTAGTTTCTGAACTTGGAATCGGTTTAGCCTGGGCTTCTATACTTGCAATGCCTTATGCTATTCTTGCCGGTTCACTTCCACCGAAAAAAATGGGGGTGTATATGGGTATTTTTAATTTCTTTATTGTAATTCCACAAATTACTGCAGCGGCAATTCTTGGCTTCTTTGTAAAAAATATTGTTGGCGGTGAGGCTATTTATGCATTGCTGCTTGGTGGTGCTTCAATGATAATTGCAGGATTGATGGTAATGTTCGTTGATGATTTAGATTAAATGTAGGGAACGGACTCCCGTCCGTTCCGTGTGATCATTTATTTTTTGTAACCTTCTAAACATATATTATTTTCTATTACTGCATCCTAATCGGATCGGTCGGGAGACCGATCCTTATTTTTCTACTCTTATTTTTTCTTCCTTAACAATCGTTTCTTTGTCTGTGAATTTTATTTTGTATTGTGTGATTTCTGGTATTGTGTATTGTGGCGGTGTTGTTGATGTATACTCTGTTTTTGTTAGTGTTGTTCCGTCGATGATTGTTGCTGGTCCGATCCACATCCTGTGTTCTTGTTGGAAGCAGTATGTGTATGGTATTATTTCGTCTTTTAGTAATGTGTTTACGTTGTTTCTTAATGCGTTGCCGTGGTAGTGGCTATCTGGAACGCTTGCTATTTGGCATACTGCTTTTTGCCATGCTAGTTGTACTGCTTTTTGGAAGTATTCTGGTTCTATACTTTCTTTGTTGAATTTGAATTCGAATGCTTGTGTCTCATCGTTTTTTCTGAAATAATTTATTATTATGTCGTATCCTTGCATTTCTGTGTTGTTTAGGTATAGGTAATTGATTACTGAGTTTGTTGTGTCGAATGGGTTTATGTATCTGTCTGTTTCTTTGTATAGGTTAGTGTCTACTTGGTATCCTGATAGTTGTAGCATGTAGTTTGTTCCGTTTCTTAGTTGTGTTTCTGTGTATGTTGTTGGTAGTTCATCTGTGTTTATGTCTATTAGTATTGGTTTTGTGAAGTTGTAGTATGCCCAATGGTTTCCTGGTAGAACGTCTATTCCTCCGATGTAGAATAATTCTCCTTTTGTTGTGTTTACTGTTTCTCCTGTCCTGTCGTTTATGAATGGATAGTCTAGTTGTTTTTTTTCTATAATGAGTTGTTGTGTTCTATGTCTGTTGATGTTATTGGCCATAGGTTCCATACTTGTTCCTGTTGTGTGTAGTATTGTCCTGTCGGATCTGTTATGTTGAATCCGTAATATGAATATGTATTTGTTATTTTTTCTAGGTTGTTTTTCTTTGTTGTTGTTTCTTTTGTTATTTCTTGTTTTGTTTTTCCGTAGTTGTATTTTTCGCCTGTTTTTAGTATCGTGTTGTTGTATGGTTTTTCGTCTATTGTTGTTTGTAGTATGTATGTTCCTGATGCTAGGTTGTTTATGTCCGCGTTTACTGTTTTTGTTGTTGTTTCTTCGTCTAGTAGTGTTGTTATTTCTTGTCCTAGTATATCGTATAGTTTTATTTTTACCTTTGATAGTTTGTTTAAGTTCAGTTGTATTTGTGGTGTGTTTATTATCTGATATTTTATCTCACCAATATTTTCTATTTGTATGATTTCTTCTATTCCTGTGAATGTCATATTGAAATTTCCTTGGGAATCGGTTATGTTTATGCTTGAATCTGCGACTGCCGGCCATGTTTCGTCGTATAGTTTTGTTTTTACTTCTATTCCTTGTAGTCCTTGTCCGTTTGTTCCTGTTATTTGTCCGTGTATGTTGTAAGTACCTTTAACGTTTAGTGGAGATTGAGGGAAAGAAACTGAAATAAAAATTAGAAATGCTAAGAGAATTACTTTTTTCATAAACTTCCTTAAAAGTTTAAGACAATTTAGCAAAGAGGCAAACTATAAACCAATAATAGATACTATGACAAATGATGTATTTTAGAAAAACCGGATTTGTTATTAGTTATAACTTCAAAAACAAAATCGCAGCTATTCCAACAGCAATTGCGAGTTTTCCGTAAAGATTAATTTTTTCTTTGAAGATTAAATAAGCCGCAATTGCCGTAATAACTATTACTCCAATGTTTTGTATTGGAAAAACTATTATTGCCGGCAGCTCACTTAATGCTGCCAAAACAAAATGAATTGCAAGTACATTAGGAACTCCAAGAATCAATCCCAAACTAAAAGTTCCTTTATCAAACTTAATCTTCTTTACTAAAAGATAAATTAAAGTATAAACAAACGCTGAGAAGAATATTGTGAATACAAAAACTCCCTTTTCAGCTATTGGAAAATTTTGCTCAAATATCTTCATAGAAAAATCAACGAAACCAATTCCGACTAAAAGTGAAATGAGATAAATATACTTCCCTTTTCTTCCTTCTGCTGTTCCGTGATTTTTTAGTGAAAGATAAAACAAATAAAGTGTCACAAGTGCCAATGCAAACCCAAATATCATTTTAATGTTTGGACTTTCACCAAAAAGCAAAATTGAAAAAAGTACAGGAATGAGAACGGATAATCTCGCACTAACAGTTGCTAATGCAGTTCCCGCCAAACTGATAGCTTTTGAATAAATTACAAATGTGACTGCAAATAAAATTCCAAGTGCGGAAGCAAATAACACAGCACCAATTGAATAATCAAAGCCGTACTTAAATATGACAAAAAGTAGTGCAAAGAAAGAAGCAGTAAAATAATTTCCATTAATAAGTAAGACAGTGTTAGCGTTTTTAACATGTCCTTGTTTAAGAATTAAAGCTAAACTGCTGGAACAGATAATTGCGAAAATTAAAAAAAGCATTTAAAACTTTTCCATTTCATTATTGATAAAATAAATTAAAACAAACCCAGTTCCTTTGAGGAACTGGGTTTGTAGATAAACTTATAAACTGAGTAAACTAATTAATTAATGCCCGCCCTTTGCCGGTGCTGATACTTCAACGCCGTGTACTTTTTCTTCTTTCACCAAATACCAGAGGAAGGCAGATATTGCAAGTGTTACTGTACTGATTATGAATATTAAACTTTTATCGGTTGCCTGACTGATTGCCAATCCAATTCCAAAACTTGCAACAAGCTGCGGCAGCACAACAGAAAGATTAAACAGACCCATAAACAATCCCATCTTTGTTTGATCAACTTGCTGAGACATAATTGCAAATGGCAAACTAATTGTTGATGCCCAGCCAATTCCGAGTATTGCCATAACAATGTAAATTATAATTGGCGAGAAACCAAAGAATAACATCAACGCATATCCAACTGCCATCGATGCAATAGAAATAAAATGTACTTTAACTTTACCGATTTTTCTTGCAATCGGTTCAAGTACAAATGCTGGAAGTATTGCTGCAACTGCATTAAAAATTAAAAATGAAATCGTAACAACTTTTCCCATCTGAACTGAAATGTCATTCGGAATAACACTTCCTTCAGCATAACCAAAAACTTTGTACTGCACGTAAGCAAACATGTAAACAAACATAGTTTGAATGCCAATCCACGTAAATGAATGCGCAGCTAATACTTTTTTAAAACCAATAATTCCCTTTTCGGATGCGGATTTTCCTTCACTCTTTTGAAGCAGAACTTGAAAAATGAAAAACAATGTGATGATAAAACAAATTATCTCTGCATAATAATTATCAAACTTAATATTTAATATCCTCATTGTAATTGCATAAACAGCATATAATAAAAATCCCCATAATGGCTGAATGTAATTTAATATCTCACTAAAAGAAGATTTTGCTTTTGAGTTTGCTTCGCTTTCACTTTCACCGGCAAGATACCTTGGTTCTTCGATAAAAAAAGTTGGAACAAGTGAAAGGATAAGAACCAGAAAAACTCCGAAATAAATTAAAACATAATTATCCCATACAGCTCCGATAACGTAAGCAAGCACACCAAACGTTCCAGAAATTGTTTGCATCCAGGTGTAACCTTTTGTGCGTTCAGTTCCTTCCGGAGTAACATCAGCAATGATTGAACGAGTTGGATTAAAGCTTACATTTATTGCGAGATCGAGAGTTAGCGCAACAACAATTGCAACACCAAGTATTCCACCAATTCCAAGTGAAGATGAAATAACATCGATGTTTGGCAATGCAAGAAGCATTAATGCAGCAAGAAAACCACCGATTAAAATAAAAGGTCTTCGTCGTCCATTCCACATCCAAACTTTATCGCTGATAATTCCGATGATAACTTGTCCAAGTATTCCGGCAATTGGTCCCGCAGCCCAAACCAATCCAACATCATGTATATCTAATTTATATTTTGTGCTTAGTATCCAGCTTAGCGCCGAAATTTGTATTGATAATGCAAAACCCATCGCTGTTGCTGGTAAAGCCAGTATCGCATAAAATGAGTTTGAAAGTTTTTTCTGGATTTCTAACATAAATTTTGCCTTTAGTTAGTGTGTTATTTTATCAACAAAAATATTTCTGCTGATTTTTTCTTTATTGTAATTTTTTTGTTTTGAGATATATCAGTCACCTCATTCGTTTTGATATTCTCAATCTTTAAAGTCTTAACTAATGTATCTTTGTACTTATTCAAATCAACTTCAGATTCTTTATCACTGCCATTTACTATTATCATTGTAGATTCATCATCAGTTTCTCTGAAGTAAACATAAATATTATTGAATGGATAAAAATGAGTTAGTTTCCCTTCCGAAAGCGATTTATGATTTTTTCTTATCTGTAAAAGATTTTGAGTGAAGTTAAAAATATCGTTCTGGTATTCGATTCTACCACAACTTGAAAATGCGTTGAGTGAATCGTTTTTAAAGCCGCCAGGAAATGGTGAACGAATTGTACCGTGATTATTTTCTCCAACCATTCCAATTTCTGATCCATACAATATTTTAGGAATACCACGAGTTGTTAAAAGAATTGTAAGTGCAATTTTATATTTCTCAACATCTTGATTGGCAACAAACAAACCACGAGAAATATCATGATTATCAAAAAATGTTAGAAGATTATTTGGATCATAATAAAGAAAATCCTGTGCGAGCGTGTTAAATATACCTTCCAAACCTTTTTTGCCGCTTAAGTAATCACGGAATGCATCAGCCAAAGCAAAATCAGTAACACACGGAAGATGTGAGTTAAACTTTAATCCAAACTTGTTGTTTTGTTGATAAGCTGCAAGGTAAGGCGGTTCACCTGTCCAGATTTCTCCAACAATATTAAAATTTGGATATTCATTCAAGATTGTTTTTGCCCAATCCGATAAATAGTATTGATTGCAATATGGGTAAGTGTCTTCGCGAATTCCATCAAGCCCTAAATATTCAATCCACCAGATTGTGTTTTGTATTAAATACTTTTTCAAGAAAGGATTAGCTTGATTTAAATCCGGCATATAATTCTCGAACCAACCATTCCAAGTAAGAGCAACTGCTTCGGTTGGACTGTGAAAATCAAGGAAAGTCATTTTATTATGATTTGCAGGAAGATGATTTTTAACTGTTCCATTAATCCAATCTGCAAAAGGCAAATCTTTCATCCACCAATGATTGATACCAATGTGATTTGAAACGTGATCCATAATTATTTTCAAACCCTTATCGTGAGCTTTATCTACAAGCTTTTTATAAAGTTCATTACTGCCAAAACGTGGATCAATCTTGTATAAATTTGTTGCGGCATATCCGTGATAGCTCATCCACATATTATTTTCTAACATTGGAGTTATCCATAATGAAGTAACACCAAGATCTTTTAAATAATCGAGCTTGGAAATAATACCTTCAATATCTCCGCCTTTTCTTCCATCCAAATCTTTTGCAGTGAATTGATCCAAGCTATCGCCAATATTATTGTTATCAGAATGTCCATCACAAAATCTATCTGCCATTATCAAGTACATTACATCAGATTGATCAAATCCATTAAATTTATTTTGCGAATTTTCCCGAGAAAGAATTGGGAATGAAATTACTGTATCCTGATTTCCTTTTGAAAAACCGATTTCAAAATTGTAATTAGTTCTAATTTTTTGTGAGATAGCTAAATCGATGAAAAGATAATTTGGACTTTCAGCTTTGTGAACATTGAAAATTTCAATTGGCCCGTGTTGCGGATAAATTTCAACATCCTTCAGATTTTTTCCATAAACCATAATTTGAACAGTATCGTATTTCATTCCCACCCACCAATTTGGTGGTTCAATTCGCTCAATTGAAAACTGTTGAGAAAATAGTTGTTGAAATGCGAAGAATATTAGAATTAAAGATGTTCGATTCATTTGGAATAATTATTCATTTTTTTATTTCAAAGATAGAGAAATAATTTATTTCTTAATTGATAAAATTAAGGCTCATTTTCATACATAATAACCGAATTCATTTCTTGCATTTTACATCATTTAATCTGATTTTTGTTTTCCACTTTGAACAAAATGAAACAGCAGACTGACGAAAAAAATATTGCGGTTAATCGTAAAGCTAGACATGAATTTGCTATTCTTCAGACTTTTGAAACAGGAATTGTTTTAGTCGGAACTGAAGTAAAAGCATTGAGAGAAGGTAAAGTTAATCTTGTTGATAGTTATGCGCTGATTCAGAATAATGAAGTTTGGCTGTTGAGTTTGCATATCAGCGAGTACAAACAAGGAAACATTAATAATCATGTTCCAACTCGTGATAGAAAATTATTGATGAACCGATCTGAAATAAAAAAACTAATTGGTAAAACTAAAGAAAAAGGTTTAACCTTAGTTCCGTTAAGATTGTATTTTAAAAACGGCAGAGTAAAAGTTGAGATTGCGCTTGCAAAAGGGAAAAAAGTTTACGATAAAAGAGAAGACATCAAAAAACGAGATTTCAAAAGAGATCAGGAAAGAAAGATTAAATATTAAAAAAACAAAATGCGTGGATGCATGTATGCATGATTGCATCGATGCATTTGTAAATGAATATTAATTTGAAAGTGTGTGTAATTTCATACAACCATGCATTCATGCAATCATGCTTGTAATTAATTAGTAGATTTTAAAATAAAATTGAGTGATTTATAAATGACTAAATTCCCTTCATTGAACGAACAGATGGATATTATCAAACGTGGTGTTGTTGAAATTATTCCTGAAGACGAACTTGTTAAGAAAATTGAAAAATCATTAAAGACTTCTAAACCATTAAACATAAAACTTGGCTGCGATCCAAGCCGACCTGATTTACATATCGGTCATTCTGTTGTAATCAGAAAGCTTGCACAATTTCAGGAACTTGGTCATCAGGCAATATTAATCATTGGTGATTTTACTGGAATGATTGGCGATCCTTCCGGTAGAAATGCTACTCGCCCTGCCCTTTCTCTAGAGCAGACACGTATAAATGGTGAAAGTTATTTTAAGCAGGCATCAAAGATTTTACATAAAGATAAGACTAAAATCGTTTACAACTCCGAATGGCTTGGTAAAATGTCTTTTGAAGATGTTATCAAACTTGCTTCAAAATATACCGTTGCCAGAATGATTGAACGGGATGATTTTACAAAACGATTTAAAACCGGCGAACCAATTAGCGTTCATGAGTTTCTTTATCCGCTTGCTCAAGCCATGGATTCTGTTGCAATTGAAAGTGATGTTGAACTTGGTGGAACTGATCAAAAATTTAATTTACTTGTTGGAAGATATATACAACGTGAATATGGAATGGAGCCGCAAGTAATTTTGACAATGCCATTACTGATTGGAATTGATGGAGTTGAAAAGATGAGCAAGTCTTATGATAATTATATTGGTATTTCAGATGAACCATCACAAATTTATGGACGAACTTTATCAATTCCTGATAATCTTATCTATCCTTACTTTGAATTGGCGACAACTGTCTCGAATGAAAAGTTGAGAGAAATAAAAAATCTATTGACTGATAAAAAATCAAATCCAAGAGATATTAAACGAGATCTGGCAAGAACTTTAGTAACAATGTATCATAACAAAGAAGCAGCAGAAATTGCTCAACAAGAATTTGATAACATTTTTATCAACAAAGGTTTACCCGACGAGATTGAAGAATTTAAAGTTGGTGCTAATAAAGAAATCAATATATTAGATTTAATAATTTTAGTAAATTTCGCTCCATCAAAAGGTGAGGCACGAAGATTGGTAACTCAAGGAGGTGTTTCAATCGATGGCGAAAAAATCAGCGATGTGCAAAGTAGTATTTCTGTAAAATCAGGAATGATTCTTAAAGTTGGCAAACGTAAATTCATTAAACTCATTTAACTTAGTATTAGAAAGGGACGCCATTGTATCTACCAACAAAAGTATTTTTCACCAAAGGTGTTGGAAGACACAAAGAGTATTTAAGCTCTTTTGAACTTGCATTAAGAAATGCAAGAATAGAAATCTGCAATCTTGTAACGGTTAGCAGTATTTTTCCAATCGGTTGTAAACGTGTTTCGATAGATGAAGGAGTTAAATTAATTACTCCGGGTCAAATTACACATTGCGTAATGGCTCGCAACTCCACAAATGAACCAAACAGATTAATTGCTTCTTCGATTGGTGTTGCTTTGCCTGCAGATACCAATGCATACGGTTATCTATCTGAACATCACCCTTATGGTCAGCCTGAAAAAGTATGTGGAGAATATGCCGAAGATTTAGCTGCTACAATGCTTGCATCAACGTTAGGAGTTGAATTTGATCCTGAAAAAGATTGGAGCGAAAGAGAAGATATTTATAAAATGTCCGGCAAAATAGTTCGCACTTTCAACGTTACACAATCTGCGGAAGGCGATAAAAACGGTTTGTGGACAACTGTGATTGCTGTTGGTGTTTTTCTTCCATAGTAATAGAAAGATTTTTTGTTAACTGAATATTCATTTTGGTTTATATTTTCCGCAGTTATTGCGGTAATGTTATTTATTGATTTATATGTTACTGACCACCGACGCGGAAGAATCACTTTAAAAGCTAGTCTAATCTGGAGCGGTGTGTGGATTTGCACCGCTCTCCTTTTTAATCTTTTCCTCTATTTCTACCTTCAAGATGGACATCAAAAAGCACTGGAGTTTTTAACTGGTTATATTATTGAAAAATCTTTATCTGTTGATAATCTATTTGTCTTCCTAATGATTTTCAGTGTGATGGGTGTTAAACCTGAAAATCAACCGCATATTCTTAAATGGGGAATTTTAAGTGCTATTGTCTTTAGAATCATTTTCATTTTTGCCGGTGTAGCTTTAATAAATCTTTTTCATCCCATCATTTATTTTTTTGCACTGATATTGCTTTTAGCTTCATACAAAATGGCTTTTGGATCAGACTATAAAATTGATACCGAGAATAATTGGTTAATAAAATTCTTTACTAAATATTTTAAACTTGATATAAACTATTCGGGAAAAAGATTTTTTATTAAGATTAATCATAAGATATTTATTACTACTACATTTCTAACTTTAATGTTGATTGAATCTTCAGATATAGTTTTTGCTGTCGATTCCATTCCAGCTATCATTGCAATAACTAATGATGCCTTTATCATTATCTCATCAAATATTTTTGCAATACTTGGATTACGGGCTTTGTATTTTGCTTTAGCGGGATTGGTGGATTTATTTATTTATCTGAAGTACGGAGTTGCAATTATTCTTTTTTATGTTGGAATAAAAATGCTGATTTCGGAATTCTATAAAATTCCAACTGAAATATCTCTGATTGTTATTCTTATATTTCTTGGCGGATCAATTATATTATCACTTATCAAGCGAAACAGATTTTCTCAGTAATCCAACCGAGTGAACTAAGAAGGCTGCTAATAAGCCTATAATCATTGGCTCAATCTCACCTAACATTCCACCCTGTGTTTTTCTAAAAAAAAACCATCTGATAATAAAGCAAAAACAATTTTGGAAACGATAACATTAGATAAGATTAAATCTTTGAGTAATTTATTTTTATTGAAGAATTGGAACTGTAAATTAACTATAATAAATCCTTTAACTGCTCAATATTAATTCCAACATCTTTACATATTGATTTAATAGTTCTTCTTTTTAATGATTTCCTGCCGTGGATTGGAATTGTTGTTCTGCGTCCGTCAAGTGATCTTCGATAGATAGAATGACTACTTCCGCTTTGTCTGATGAACTCAAAGCCAAGCTTTTCTATAATTTTTACTATCTGTTTAGAATTTACATCAGGAAAGATGCTGGTCATAAAGCTATTTGAACTGAGGTGACGGAGAAATGATCGGATGGAAGTTCCTCATTTCGAAAAATATAATCATCTAAAAAAGTTCTCACGGCTTCTTTCATCTCTTTCATTGTTTCTTCGTAAGTTTCGCCTTCAACATGGCAGCCGGGAAAAGCAGGGCACTCAGCATAAAATCCACCTTCTTCACATTCTTCAACTACAACTTTATAATTATACATTTTCATAAAATTCTACCTCTTTGTTTATTGTAAAATTACTTGCATTTATAATAACAAGCAATATATTCTCGCCTATGATAATTATAACATTAAAGAATTATTTTTTCAAGTTGCAACCTATTAAATGAATTCCAACTGAAAGTACCAATCCCACAAGCATCGGTTCAATTTCATGAACAACAGAGATGCCGACAAGTTCACTTCTCAAGTAATACCAAACTGTACTTGAAATAAAGGCTGCTGTCATTTCTATTAAAATAATTTTCCTATTTACTTGCAGTTTTGGATAATACGCACTAATCACCGGTAAGATAATTCCTGGGATAAACAGGGAACCAATCGTGTACCAAATCTCAACCACTGAAGGAATTAAGTATGCAATAATTATTGAAACAAAACCTGATATTACAATTCCAATTATTGTGTACAATTTTATCTTCTCATCTTTTGGATTTTTATTTAATCTATAAATAAAATCTCTCCCAATTGTAGTTGCACTTAAAAACAAAAAACTATTTAGTGTTGATATTATTGTGGCAAACATAGCAGCATAAAAAATTCCTTTTAATCCGGGTGATAATATTTTCTCAGCATACAATGGAAATGCTAACATTGGCTGCGATAAATTTGGTAACACAGCTTTGGCATACAAACCTGTGGATGTTGTGAGAAAATCAAACAATGCCCAGAGGATAATTGATATTAAAATTCCTTTCTTTGCTATGTCACCTGATTTTGCGGCATAACATCTTTGATGAAAACCGGGATCAGCAAATGTCCAGAGGGCAATTAAAAACCAAACAATTATAAATGCAGGAGAAGTTCCTCCAGTAATTGATAAATGTGATGATGGAAGATTTGTTTTAAGATAATCTGCTCCGCCAAAAGAAAAAATACTTACGATCAAAATAATTATGAAACCTGCAAACATTACAAAGAATTGGAAAGCATCTGCATAAGCGTTTGATCTGAATCCACCGTGAAGTAGGTATGAAGCAGATAAAATCAAAGCGATGATTAATGAAATTATTATGTGTGTGTTAAACACGATTGAAATGAGGTTAGCCGTCATCAAAAGATATGGTGCCGGTGAAACAAGAATAAAAACAATCAGTGCAGCGATCAATCCAACTTTTTTTCCGTAAACCTCTTTTAATTTGTCTGGGATAGTAAATAAAGATGCTTCACGAATTTTTTTTGCGAAAAATAATGCGAAGAGAAAAGCAAAAAAGTAATAAGGCAATCCCTGAGTGAACCAGCTAACTAATCCATAACGATAAGTAAACTCCCCAACTCCAATTATTCCGCCATACCATGTAGAAACATTAACAAGCACAAAAAGGAATAAACCAATTTTCCTGCCGGATAAAAGATAATCCTCAGAATTATTTTTAGTTTTTCTAGAAGAAACAAATCCAATGATGAGTAGTAGTGAAAAGAAAATCAGGATTACTATTATATCTATTGGACTAAAAGAGATCATGCTTTTTCATAAAATTAAAGTCTCGGATTACAAATACAATTCCGCCGTTAATTTTCAATCCTACTTTATCGGAAATAGAAACATTAGATGTACTTTCTTTTTCACCAAAAGCTAAATTGGATTTAATTAGCGGATACTTCAATCCTGTTGAAGTAATGAAAGTTTTTTTATCAAATGCATAAAGTGAAATTGTTTCACCAACATTTGATTTAAATGAAATTGATTTTTTATATGCTGATAGAAAAGAATTTTCCGCAGATAAATAAATTTTAATTTTGTCAAAGAACTTAATTACAATTCCAAGATTACAAATTGTATGATCAAGTCTATTACCGGTTACACCTAATAAAACTGCTTCCTTATATTTTTTACTTATTGCAAACTTCAAACACTTTTCAACATCGGTATCATTTTGTCTTTTGTATTGAATAATTGTTGATTGGTTTTTAAAATGTTTAATTGTATTTGGTTCGACAGAATCTAAATCGCCAATTATAAAATCCGGAATGATTCCAATTTTCTTTGCAGAGTTTGCACCGCCATCTGCACAAATAATTGTAGAAAATCCTTTAGTAATAAAGTATTCAACAACTTTTTTAGATGGAGATTTTCCGTTAGCAATTATTATACAACGTTTCATATTTTATTCTTTAATTTTAATACAAGCCACTAATTTCACGAATTCAATTAAATGAAATTTTTTAGTGTTAATTAGTGTAATTCGTGGCAATGATTTTTAATTATAAACCAATTGATAATCCAGCAATAAAATTTCTTTCAGCCACAGGGAAAAATTCTTTACCAATCGCATAAGCAGAAAATAAATTGTCAAAAATATTATTCACTTGAATAAATACTTTTGAATTTGTCAGTCCATTAAATAATCTCATCTCATAACTTCCATAAAAATCCATGACAAAATAAGCTTCATTTTTGTTATCTGTATAATCTATAAAAGATGGGTACTGATTAAGATAAGAATTTAAGTCCACCCCAAAATTATCAGAGTAAAAGCTTCCAACATATTTTGCATTCAACTTCAGATAAACATTCTGAGTCGTAAATTGTAAACCAAGATTGGATAAGAATTCCGGGAAACCACTGATATTGTTTCCTGAAAGATCAATTGATTCATTTTCATTTATAAAATATTTACCTGAACTTATTTCATTCTTGCTGTAAGTTGCGTTAGCATAAAATTCAAAATGATCAAAGAATTTTATTGTAGAGTTAAATTCAATTCCCGCATGACGAGTGCGATCTACATTCCCTGTAATTGGCTGTCCGAATCTATCAAGCTTACCGTTCTTAACAATTTCATTTTGAAATATCATATAGAAAAGATTCAGATTAAAAGAAAGAAAATTAGAATTATAAGATGTTCCTAATTCTATATCGTTCATCGTTTCAGGTTTTACTAAAGGTGAATTAAAATCATAACTTCCATTATTATTCAATTCAAACTGTGGAGTTTCGCCGCCGCTTGATTCAGCAGCATCATAATAGTTTGTTAATCTTGGTTCACGTGTTACTCTGGCAAAAGAAACAAAAGCATTTAACTCGGGATTAAATTTATAATTAATCCCAATTCTCGGGTTGATGTAAAAATCAGAAACCTGGAAATCGTTATTTAAATATTTTTCATTGTACAATTTATATTTATGATATGCCAACTGGAGTTCAGCGAGCAGATTTATTCTTTCGTTTAGTATATAAGATTCATTAATAAATCCATTTAAAATATCTTTTGCACCATTATAAAAATAGTAACGATAATCCTTTGTTAATGATGGTGGAAGATTTTCAGCAAAGTTAATACTTCCCCAATGTTCAGATCGATGAATTCTAAACTCACCGCCAACAATCAACTGACCATTAGAATGTTTGATACTAATCCTTGGAATCCAGCCAAATTGTTTATTTTCAACTTGTGCTCTTATCAAAGCATTTGTAGGAACATAATTTGTATCAAATCCATTTTGCTTCAATCGAAAATAATCATCATAAAAAACAGACCACGAACCATCGTAATCAAAATAACCTGATCCTAAAACAAGAAACAATGCGGAATTTAATTTCACTTTTTCATTTAATACATATTCATTCAGCAGTTCAAAATGCGGCTGAGAGAAATTTTCTATTTCATCAGGTCGTCTTTTTAAAGTATAAGTATAACCATTTTCATCTGCTTCCCAATAAGAATAATTATCTTTACGAAGTTTATTATCTTTTAAAGCAAACTTTGCGATTCCTGTATAAGCAAGTCCATCAGAAATCGGTCCGCCAAAAATATTAATTTGTGAAGTGAGTTTATTATCGTATCTAACAAAAGATAAATGGTATGAATTAAATTTTGACCATGAAGATTTACGATAACCCGAACTTAGTATCTGCGACAACTTAGCATAAACAGAATATTTATTATCGATAAGTCCGCTTGAAAATGCTGCACTGTATTTTCTTGTGTTAAAATTTCCGTAAGATGCTGAAAGATCGATCATTGCTTTATCAGAAAACGGAGAAGTAATAATATTGATTGAACCGCCAATTGCAGGATATCCAACAACTCCGGAGCCAGCTCCACGCTGCACTTGAATTAATTCTGTACTTGCAAGTAAATCCGGAAAATCTAGCCAATAAATGTTGTGATCTTCAGGATCATTTTGAGGAATACCATTGATGGAAACGGAAATTCTCCGTTGATCAAATCCGCGTATGCTAAGATAGTTGTAGCCAATTCCATTTCCATTTTCAGAATAAAAAGTTGTTGAAGGAAGTTGACTTAAATATTCTGGAATATCTTGAGTAACGTAAGTTTTTTCAATCTCTTTTCTTTTTATTGATTCGAATGATGCAGGTGTAAATCCTTTAATACCGATAGATGCTTCAACTAAAACTGTTTGAGATGAAAGAATTGACTTGGACATTTCAATTAATTTTTCAGTCTCTGTCATTTCAGAAATAATTTTATAAACAGTTTTGTAACCGACATAACTGAAAATAAGTGTATCTGTTTTTGAAACATCTCCCTTTAGAATAAATGATCCATCCAAACCAGACACAGTTCCAATGCTCATGCCTAAAACTGAAATGTTTGTATTGGGTAAAGGATCTTTTGTATCAAGATCGATTACTTTTCCTTTGATAGTTAAATTTTGAGAGAATAGTTGGTATGTGAAGAATAAAAAAAGAATGATAAATATTTTCATGATATTACTCCAAAAAAAATAGCCGTTGGAGAAACGGCTATCGAATAAATCATTCTTTAACCCGTTTTCCTACGCTGGCATTACCCAGATCAGGTTTTAGGGTATTATCTCAGATATCCCACAACGGCGGGATAACACCCCTAACGGCTCGTTCAATAAATAATTTTAGTTAAGTCTAATTTTTTGTCCTGCTTTAATATTATTAGTATTAATATTGTTCAACGATTTTATTTTTGCTACGGTTGTGTTATAATCAACAGCAATCGAGTAAAGAGTATCACCTCTTTTTACCACGTGAAAATTATTGCCAGATTTTTTACTAACAATTTTGTTCGTTGTTGGAATGTCATTTACGTTTGCATCTGAATATATTTTTAAAGTCTTACCAGCTAATATTTTATTGCCAGAAATTTTATTCCATTTTTGAAGATCTGCTACTTTTACACCATATTTATCAGCAATACTTCCTATGGAATCACCATTTTTTATTTTATAGTAATTAACATTTGAAGCAGTCTTAGTTGTTTTATCTCCATAAGAAGATGAATTACTACTGCCATAAATTATTAATGTTTTGCCAGCAAGAAGATTATTACCCCTAATCTTATTCCACTTTTT
>JAVHOU010000018.1:0-6621 GCA_036170275.1 Ignavibacteriaceae bacterium | reverse complement strand
TATTTTAAATACCTTTGTCTAAATTAAAATAATTACATAAATTTGAATTCAGTTAAAAGATTGAATCGTTATTCTTTATTTGAGGAAATATTGAATAGGACTTATCAATTCAATTTATTTCCTTTGACATTTTGATTAAAAAAAATTTTATTAAATAATTATCCTTTTGATTACGTTTTTAATAAAAATTTATTTTTGCTAATTCATTATGAAAAAAGAATAAGATTTTATATCCATGTTCCAAAATTAGAATGAACTATCATTAAAGGAATGCTTGATATTTGAAGATAATAGAAAGGTTCTTTTAGTGATTATTAACGGAAGGGTATGCAAGGCATAGAATTTGATAAGGTGTTAAGTCCCAAGATGAATTCTTTAATAAGATATTCGTGAATTTTCGAAAGAATTATTTTTACATTTAGATTGGTATTTAATTTTTATTAGAATTTATGACTTTTTATAATAACATTATTACATGATTTCAAAAATTTTCAGCCGTATTTTACATTCCTTAGCTTCAGTTGCACCATTTGGAAATTCTCTTAGACCATTTCTTCATAGGCTGCGTGGAGTGAAAATTGGCAAACACGTATGGATAAGTAAATATGTTTATATAGATGAAAATCATCCAGAATGTATTACAATAGGAGATAATTCAACTATTGGTCTTAGAACTTCAATAATTTCTCATACCTATTTTGGGTTACCTAAGAAAAATAATCCCAATAAGGTTATTATTGGAAAAAATGTTTATGTTGGTCCTCATTGTTTAATTCTACCTAATGTCAGAATTGGTGATGGGGCTGTAATTAAGGGTGGAACTGTTGTAACACGAAACGTTCCCCCAAACACCATGTGGGGTATTCCTTCTGCGGAACCTATAGCAGTTGTTAACATTCCACTTACGCTTAATACTTCGTATGATGAATTTTTAAAAGGTCTTAGACCAATACGTAAAAAAAAATAAGAACAAATTGAATACAAATTCTACATCAAATATGAATGAATCTATAGTTAAGGAAATAGATATGGAAATTTCAGAAAAAATTAAAGAGTTTATAATAGATAACTTTCTATTCGGAGAATCAAATCATTTTGATGAAAATACGAATTTTTTTGAAAAAGGTATTTTAGATTCTACCGGAATAATTGAATTAGTGAGTTTTATAGAACAAACATATAATATCTCTGTAGACGATGAAGAATTGGTAACTGAAAATTTTTCAAATCTTAATCGTATTACTAATTATATTCATTCCAAAGTCCATTCAAAAGTTACCTGATCCTATGTGCGGTATTGCTGGTATTTTTAAGAATAATAACTCTCAGCCTGATCCCATACTCCTTAACAAAATGATTCATTCAATTCGCCACCGCGGTCCCGATGAGTCAGGTTTGTACATAGATGACAGGGTTGGATTAGCTCATGCCCGGTTGAGTATAATTGATCTTTCTGAAGGAATCCAACCTATTCATAATGAAGATAAGTCTCTTTGGATTATATTCAATGGTGAAGTATTTAACTATCCTGAACTACGGGAAGAGTTGATCAAATTAGGACATAAATTTTATACTAAAACTGATACTGAAGTTATTCTTCATCTTTTTGAAGAAGATGGGGTTGATTGTCTTCAAAAATTAAACGGTCAGTTTGCATTTGCAATTTGGGATGTCAAAAAGCAAACTTTATTTCTTGCGCGCGACAGAGCAGGTATACTCACTTTATTTTATTCAATCAGTAATGGTTCACTAATATTCGCATCTGAGATTAAAGCTTTATTTGCTGATCAGTCTCTTTCCAGAAACATTAATTATAAAGCACTCGATCAGATTTTTACTTTTTGGACTACTCTCAACGACCATACATTTTTCAACGGTGTCTTTGAGTTACCTCCTGCTCATTTTATGATCGTGACACCTGAAAATCATAAAATTGTGAAGTACTGGAATCTTGAATTTCCTATAGAAGGCGATTATTCTGCATTAAATAAAAAAGATCTTACTGAAAAGATTGAACAAACACTTTTAGATGCAGTAAAAATAAGGTTAAGATCTGACGTACCTGTTGGAAGCTATCTTAGTGGTGGTCTGGACTCTTCTGGTATTACATCAATTATCAAAAATAATTTCAATAACAAGCTCAACTCATTCGGTATCAGGTTTGAAGATGAAGACTTTGACGAAGGCTCCTTTCAACAGGAAATGGTAAAGTTCTTAAAAATAGATCAATCCGAACTTTATATTAAAAATGAAGACGTTGGTAATAGTCTTGAATCAGTTTTGTGGCATACTGAAAAGCCAATTTTACGCACATCTCCTGCACCTCTATTTCTTCTTTCATCACTTGTACATAATAGTGGTTACAAAGTAGTACTTACCGGCGAAGGTGCTGATGAGATATTTGGCGGTTATAATATATTTAAAGAAACTAAAATCAGGAATTTCTGGTCACGTTATCCTGAATCTAAGATGAGACCTCTTTTACTTTGTAAGCTTTATCCTTACATCTTCAAAGACAAACGTCTTGGCAACACATTAATAGAATTTTTCAAATCAGGTATCGATGATCCTGGTAATCCTCTTTTTTCACATTTGGTAAGATGGAATAATACTTCAAGGATCAAAAACTTCTTCTCTGAAAATGTAAAAAGTACTTTGCAAGGATACAATGCATATTCAGACTTACTTAACCTTCTACCTCAAGATTTTCGAAAATGGGATTATTTTGCTAAAGCTCAGTATTTGGAAATTATAATTTTTATGAGCAATTATCTTCTTTCATCTCAAGGCGATCGAATGGCAATGGCAAATTCTGTTGAGATAAGGTTACCTTTTCTTGATCATAGATTAATTGAATTAATGAGTAGAGTAAATCCCGAGTATAAACTTAACGGATTGAATGAAAAATTTATTTTAAAAGAAGTGTTGAAGAGCCGGTTGCCTGCTTCAATAATTAGCCGACCTAAGAATCCTTACAGAGCACCTATTAAACGTGGTTTAATAAATGCTGATTCTGAATTAGTTGAAAGATATCTTTCCGAAAGTGAATTAAAAAAAACAGGTTTATTTGATACAAAGAAAGTTAAATTATTCTTAAAGAAAATGCTGAAGTTTGAAAAAATAAGTGAAATAGATGGTATGGCGTTAATTGGTTTATTATCAACACAAATTATTTATGATAAATTTATAAATAACTTTAATAATGATTTAAATGATCTTCGCCAATTTGATTTAATATTTGATTACAGAAGCAATAAAACTTTTTGATATAGAATTATTTAATGAATAATAGAAAAAAAATCATGGATGTTTCTTCATTAGCACTTTTTAACCCTATTCTAGTTCATGATTTTTTAACTTTATCAGCTAAAAGATTTCCCAAAAAAGAAGCACTTGTTTTCGGTAATCGGAGATTAACATATAAAGAGGTTGATCATCAGTCAGATTTATTAGCAATATTTTTAATTAAACTTGGAGTAAATCGGCACGACAGAATCATCATCTTTGCTGACAATTCTATTGAAACTGTAATAAGTATTTATGGGATTCTTAAAGCTGGTGCCATCTTCATCTTATTGAATGGATCATTAAAACATCCTAAACTCCAATATATAATTAAAGATTCTGGTGCAAAGATTCTGATAGTACAGAGTTCAAAGAAAGATACTGTAAATGAGACATTAAAAAGTATTAATCAAAAAATCCCGGTAATATTTTTTGGAGATGAAAAATTAGTTAATGATAAAAATCCTCATTATAAATGGGAAGATATTATTAATCAGGGTTCCTTTAATTTTGACTTATTGCAAAAAAGAAAAGATGAAATTATTGATTACGACCTTGCAACACTAATCTATACTTCCGGCTCAACTGGTGAACCAAAAGGTGTAATGTCTTCGCACAGTAATATGGTTACCGCAGCTCGAAGTATTATACAGTATCTCAAAAACAAAAGGGATGACCGCATTCTTGTTGTTCTTCCTCTTTCGTTTGATTATGGTTTGTATCAAGTGATAATGACATTTATGTTTTCTGGTACTATAATACTAGAACAATCTTTTAATTTTCCTGTTGAGTTCTTAAAATTAATTGAAAAAGAAAAAATAACAGGTTTTCCCATTGTTCCCACGATACTTGTAATGCTTCTAAAACTAAAAAATATTACAAAGTATGATATAAGTTCCTTACGTTACATATCAAATACCGGGGCGGCATTGCCGGTTAATCATATAAAATCATTTAGGAAACTTGTTCCAAATGTTAAGATATTCTCAATGTTTGGACTTACAGAATGCAAACGCATAAGCTATTTGCCACCTGAAATGATTGATGAGAAACCGGGTTCTGTCGGCAAAGCTATTCCTAATTGCGAGGTTTTTATATTAAATGATAATGGTGAACAAGTAAAACCTGGCGAAATTGGTGAACTTATTGTGAGAGGCTCTAATGTTATGCGTGGCTATTGGAATTCAAAAGAACTTACAGATAAAGTGTATAGAAGATGGCAATATGATGGTGAAAAAGTATTGTTTACAGGAGATCTTTTCTATCAGGATGAAGATGGATTTTTGTATTTTGTAGGACGAAAAGATGATATGATAAAAACTAAAGGTGAAAGAGTTAGCCCTAAAGAAATTGAAAATATTTTAAGCGGTCTGGATGGCATCAGTGAAACTGCTGTCATAGGTATTCCAGATGAAATATTAGGACAAGCAATCAAAGTGTTTATTGTTAATAAGCCGGATTCAAATCTTACTAAAAATCAAATACTTAAATATTGCTCAGTAAACATGGAAGTATTCATGCTGCCTAAAAAAATTGTGTTTATAGATTCTCTTCCAAAGAGTCCAAATGGTAAAATAGATAAAAAGTTATTAAAGGATATAAATTAAAAAAATTTATGAAATTCAATAAAGATTCAATTAAAATCGACCCCGCTAAAGAGATGGAAAGAATAATAAGCAGACTTAAAGAAGAGATTGCTTTTGTTCTCCGTAAAAAAGGTGCGGTAGTAGGTGTGAGTGGAGGAATTGATTCTTCCGTTGTTTTAGCGCTATGTGTAAAAGCTATTGGACCAGAAAAGGTTTTAGCATTAATGCTCCCAGAAAGAGATTCAAGCCCGGATAGTTTGCACTTAGCAAAAATTCTTACAAATAAGTTAAATGTGCCTTATGTTGTGGAAGACATCAGTGATGCTCTCGATGGATATGGATGTTACAGAAGGCGAGATGAAGCAGTAAAACGAATTTTCCCTGAATATGATAAATCATATAAGATGAAGATTTCTATTCCGAAGAATGGCGAAGGCAAAGAGTTATTAAACTTTTTTAATCTTTCGATCACAGATACAAATGGAAAAGAAAAAAGCATTAGACTTCCATTTAATGAATATCTTCAGATTGTTGCAGCTTCCAACTTAAAACAAAGAGCCCGAATGAGTATGCTTTATTATCATGCTGAAGCAAAAAATTATTGTGTGATTGGAACAGGAAATAAGAATGAACACGATCAGGGCTTTTTTGTTAAATATGGAGATGGCGGTGTTGATATTAAACCAATTGCTCATCTGTTCAAATCACAGATTTATCAGCTTGCTGAGTATCTTGAAATCCCGGAAGTAATCCAAAAAAGAATCCCCACTTCTGATACTTATAGTGCTGAACAGACTCAGGAGGAGTTCTTCTTCAAAATACCTTTTGAGATATTGGATCCAATCTGGTTCGGTTGGGAAAAAGGAGTATCCTCTAAAGAAATTTCTACAGTTCTAAAACTTGATCAACATTATGTTGAAAATGTTATAAAAGATATTCAGAATAAAATTAGATCAACTGAATATTTAAGGCAGAGCCCAATTCAATTATGAAAAACATCATAATAATTTATTTTCTTTTTATTCCCTTCATAAATCTAGAATGTAGTGTTTTTATAAAAGTAAATTGATTTTAATTTAAGGTAATTGCATGCACAAATTAATCAGAAAATTAAAAGGACTACGCAGAAATATTTATGGATTAAGACGTTTTATCCCCTGGATGAGAGAAAGACATTTGTTAGAGGATATGGTTGGTCCGCTAGGTTATTGGAACGAATTACAGGCATATCAACTAAATACTTTAAAACTTAATGGACTTAAACCAGAGCACAAAATTTTGGATATCGGTTGTGGTCCTCTTCAGGGAGGAATTGCTTTTATAAAATATCTGAATAAAAATAATTATTATGGTGTCGATATCAATGAAGAAAGTCTCAAAGCCGGGATAAGCCAGATAAAAAAATTTAAGCTTTTAGATAAAAATCCTTTTCTGTCATTATCTAAGACATTTGGTAGAGAAGAATTAAAAGATATAAAATTTAATTTTATTTGGGCGTCTCAAATATTGTATTATTTCGATGACAATAAGCTTAAAGAACTAATGGAATGGTTATCAATAGCATTATCAGAAGATGGCAAATTCTTAGCTGATATTATTGGACCTAAACATTATGAATTTAAAACTAAAGAGCATAATTGGTTTCTTCATACAAATGATTCATTAAATAAAATAGCTAACCAATTCAATTTGAAAGCAAAAAATCTTGGTGAGATTGAGAATTTTGGTTATCCTAAAAGACTCTCTCTAA
>JAVHOU010000017.1:0-6622 GCA_036170275.1 Ignavibacteriaceae bacterium | reverse complement strand
ATTCCAAACTTGATACTGATTTTATTAAAACACTTCCGTATGAGCTAACTCATTCTCAGTTAAATGTTCTCAGCGAAATCAAAAAAGATATGCTTTCTGAAAAACCAATGAACAGACTTTTACAGGGTGATGTTGGAAGCGGCAAAACAATCGTTGCCTTAATTGCAATGATGATTGCGGTGGATAATGGTTATCAAGCTGCGTTAATGGTGCCAACAGAAATCTTAGCAGATCAGCACGCAAAAAATATTTCTGTAATGATGAAAAAACTTTTATCAATCTCTAAAGGAAAAGAAATAAAAGTTAGTTTATTGCTTGGCGGACAAAAGAAATCTGAACGCAATAAAAAACTTTCTGATATTGAATTACAGGAAGCTGATATAATAATTGGTACTCACGCTATCTTTGAAGAAAAAGTTAAGTTCAACAATCTTGGTTTGATTGTAATAGATGAACAGCATCGTTTTGGTGTAAAGCAAAGAGCTTTGCTGCAAAGCAAAGGCAAAACTCCAGATGTACTTGTTATGAGCGCAACTCCAATCCCCAGAACTCTTTCAATGACAGTTTATGCTGATTTAGATTTGTCTGTTATATATGAAATGCCGAAGAACAGAATTCCTATTAAGACTGTTTTACGCGGTGAAAAGAAACTTCCTGAGATTTATAATTTTATTATTGATAAAACAAAAGAAGGTTACCAAACATTTTTGGTTTATCCGCTTGTTGAGGAATCTGAAAAACTTGATTTGAAAGCCGCGATTACTTTTTATGAAGATTTAAAAGAAAATCATCTTAAAAATCTTAAAGTTGGATTGATTCATGGTAGGATGAACTGGCAGGAAAAAGAAGAAGTGATGTTAATGTTCCAGGAAAAGTTGTTTGATGTGCTTGTTTCTACAACGGTGATTGAAGTTGGAATTGATATTCCAGATGCAAACATAATTTTAATTAACGATGCACATCGTTTTGGTTTATCGCAGCTTCATCAACTGCGCGGCAGAGTTGGAAGAAGCAGCAAGCAAGCTTACTGTATCTTAATTACTAAAGATGAAATTGCAGCAAAGCAAAATGCAAATGAACTTGAGCTAGATTATTTATCGTCTGTTCAATTAGAAAAGTATAAATCATCTGTAAGACTGCAATCGATGGTAAAATATTTAGATGGATTTAAGATTGCAGAAATAGATTTAAAGCTTCGAGGTCCCGGAGATATTTTCGGAACGAAGCAAAGTGGCTTTCCGGATTTAAAGTACACAAACATTGTTGAAGACACAGAATTAATCCTCGAAGCAAAGCAAAGTGCGTTCAAATTAATAGAAAATGATCCGAAGTTGGAAAATAATTTTTCCGCCGTTATCCGCAAAAATCTTATCAAGCACTACTCAGAAAACCTTTCTTACGCAAAGATTGCATAACTCAAAAACTACTCACATCACTTTTAATACTATAAACAGCTTCTCTAATCAATATCATAAAAGTATTAGACCTAATAAATAAATTAAAAAAAGTTTTAAAAGTTGCTTAGAATTGTCTTTAGCACCATGAAAAAATATTTTTCAACATTTTAAAAACTTGTTGACAAAAATTATATAAACATTATATTTGCTATCGTAAAAATTATTATAGGAGAAAATATTTTATCTTCCTTCTTTAAAAAGAAGTTGAACGTTGCATTAGCATATAATGTGAAACCTGAAAGTGATTCTTTCCCCGCAGTAGTGTCCCCAAATCCGAATAATCAATCACAAAATTTAAATTCACAAATGGATGAGTTTGCTGAATGGGATACGTGGGAAACAATCAATGCGGTTAAAGATGCAATTGCAAATTATAATAATGTTACGCTGATAGAAGCAAACGAAGAAGCCTATAATAAATTTAGAGAACTTAAACCTGATATCGTCTTTAACATCGCTGAAGGCGCGTTCGGTGTTAGCCGCGAAGCACAAATTCCTGCGATGCTTGATATGCTGCAGATTCCTTACACAGGCTCTGATGCTCTTACTCTTGGAATTTGTTTAGATAAAGCCCGCACAAAAGAAATTTTAAGTTACTACAAAGTTCCTACCGCTAAATTTTTTGTTGCTGATAAAATTGAAGATACAGAAAATCATAATTTGAGTTTTCCAATGATTGTAAAACCAATTAGTGAAGGTTCTGGAAAAGGAATTTATGCTTCATCCTTCGTTCACAACAAAGAAGAACTTAAAAGAGAAATAAAAAGAATAACATCTGAGTATAATCAATCCGCTTTGGTAGAAGAATTTTTATCTGGCAGAGAATTCACGATTGCGATTCTTGGCAACAACGGAGATTCTCAAGTTCTTCCCGCAATTGAAATGAGATTTGATAAATATCCCAAAGATGTTGTACCGCTTTACTCTTATGAAGCCAAATGGATACTTGATACTAAAGAAAATGATTTTGATGTCTTTGATTGTCCTGCAAACATCACTAAAGAACTTGAGGCAAAGATTAATAAAGTTTGTCTTGATACTTATAGAGTTTTGAAGTGCCGGGATTGGAGCCGAATTGATTTACGTCTTAATAAAAATGGCGAACCGAATATTATTGAGATAAATCCTTTGCCGGGAATTATTCCTGATCCAAATGAGAACTCAAGTTTTCCTAAAGCTGCACGAGCAGCAGGCATTGAGTATAACGATATGATAAACACAGTTTTGGCATCCGCCGTCAAGAGATATAATCTTTTATGAAAACCGAAGCTAAAATATTAATCTGTTATAATTCACCTGTGAGTGTTTTCTCGATCTATAATGGAAAACCTGCTGATGAAAGTTCAGACAGCAAAGATTTTTCAGAACATTCATTTGCATCAAATATGGTAGAGATTGAAAATCATCTTAAAACATTTTTTACCGATGTAAAATCTTTGCCGATAGACAAAAATGTTAATCACACAATTGAAAAGATTGCTGATTACAATCCTGATGCAATATTAAATTTTGTCGAGTCTGTTGAAGGAATAACTTACTATGAGTATTGTATTGCCGGGTTGTACGAACTACTTGGTTATCAGTACACCGGTAATGTTCCGCAAACGTTGGGAAATTGTTTAGATAAAAAGAGAGCTAAGGAAATTTTATATTCAAACGGAATAAAAACTCCCCGCGCGATTACTTTATCAGCAAAAGCAAAGTTTACGAAAAGGGATATCAATCTTAATTATCCACTTATTTTAAAATTAGTTGATGAAGATGCAAGCATCGGGATATCAGAAAATTCAGTTGTGAGCAATTACAAAGAATTAAAAAAGCATTTTACTTTTTTAACTGAGACATATAAAAAGGATCTTATCGTTGAAGAATATATCGTTGGCAGAGAATTGAATTGTGCTGTGCTCGACGGTAAAATTCTTCCAATATCCGAGATAGATTTTACTGGTTTGCCTGAAGGATTGCCTAAGATAGTTACATATGACGGTAAATGGATTGAAGGCACCACATATTATAATTATACAAAACCTGTTTGTCCGGCTAAAATTGATTCCAATATAAAAAAGAAAGTTGAAGAAATTGCAATACATGCCTACAACGTTTTGAAATGCAGAGATTATGCAAGAGTTGATGTACGATTATCGAAAGATGGAACGCCTTACGTGATTGAAATAAATCCAAACCCTGATGTGTCGAGCGATTCCGGTTTTGCAAGAGCAGCCGCAGCATCAGGAAAATCTTATAGTGAACTTTTATTTGCCATAACAAGTTTTGCATTACAGCGAAAGTACAATGATTCGAAGAATAAAGCCGTCTGACGAAGTTGCTATTGAAAATATGCTGACGAGAATTCCAAACTTTAATCAAGAAGAAGTTAAAGTTGCGATGGAGCTTGTGAATATTTCGGTAATGAATCCTGATCAGACTGACTATCATTTATATGTTTACGAAAATGATGGCAAGATTGTTGGTTATCATTGTACAGGAAAACGTCCGTTAACAGACGGAGTTTATGATCTCTACTGGATTGCTTCCGATCCTAAATCCTCAGGTAAAGGAATTGGAAAGCAGCTTTTAGAACATGCTGAAGAGTTTGTAAGAAGTAATAACGGCAGATGGCTGCTGGCAGAAACTTCTTCAAAAGAAAGTTATGCTTCCACGCAAAACTTTTATCTTAGAAATAAGTACACAATTATTTCGGAGATAAGAGATTTTTACTCGGTAGGTGACGACCTGCTGGTATTTGGAAAATATTTCAACAATAAGAATCACTGAGGAATCGTTATGGAACTTTGGCAGCAAATGGTACGCGACAGTGTCCACACTGTTGATGAACTTGTCGAAAAATTTGGGATCGACCGCAAGGTGGCGGAAGATCTTGATGAATTTTTTCAGGCACGTATCAATCCATATTATCTAAGCTTAATTCGCCATCCCGGAGATCCTATCTGGCGGCAATGTGTTCCGGATAAAGCTGAACTGGAAGACTTTGATGCAACAGAAGATCCACTGATGGAAGATGCAATGAGTCCTGTACCAAACATAACTCATCGTTATCCCGATCGTGCACTGTTTCTTGTTACAAGCCAATGCGGAATGTATTGCCGCTTCTGTACAAGAAAAAGAAAAGTCGGCAACTACGAAAAAATTTCTATGAAGGGACTTGAAAGCGCTTTCAAATATCTTGAAGAGCACACGGAAATCCGCGATGTAATTCTTTCAGGCGGCGATCCATTAATGTTAACGGATGCAATGCTTGAAAAAATTCTTCAACGCATAAGAGCAATTCCTCATATCGAGATAATTCGTATTGGATCTAAAATGCCATGCGTACTTCCACAGCGTATTACACCAAAGCTGGTTAATATGTTAAAGAAGTATCATCCACTTTATTGCAACACACATTTTAATCATCCTTGGGAAATTACACCGGAAAGTTCTAAAGCATGCCAGATGATGGCTGATGCAGGGATACCGATGGGCAACCAGATGGTTATTATGAAAGGCGTAAATGATGATCCTGCAGTTGTAAAAGAATTGATGCAGAAACTTCTTATGATAAGAGTTCGCCCTTACTATATTTATATGGCTGATGAAACCAAAGGTGCTAATCATTTTAGAACTTCTATTGAAACCGGAATAAAAATAATTGAAGCTTTACGCGGGCATACAAGCGGACTTGCAATTCCACACTTTGTAATTGATGCACCGGGCGGTGGTGGAAAAATACCGTTACTGCCAAATTACGTTTTGCATCAAGATGAAGAAAGAATAATTCTCAGAAACTTTCAGCATAAGATTTATACTTATAAAAATTATGCAGATGCAAATAATCCTGATGGTTATGGGAGTAAGAATAAAAGCAACGGTAAAAATGGCAAGAACGGAAGTAATGGGAATGGTAACGGCAAAGGAAAGAAAGAAGAACTTAAGCCGAAGAAGATAAAACTTCCTGAACTCTCTGAGATAGAGAATTAAAAAAAAGCCCCGACGAAAGTCGGGGTTTTTTGTTTTTTGAAATATTCTTCTCTAACAATTTTGTTTTTTTGTTACATTACCTGGTTAGCAGTTCATTATTTAAGATCAAAAAAGTAAAGACAATATAATAAAATGCACTACTATCTACTTACTCTTGAAAATTTAGTTCGAACAAACATAATTCCTTATATGCTTCTCCAATGAGATCTGTAATTTTGCAAAGTTCGTCAAGATTCATATTAATAAAATCATTGCGAAGTCCTTTTTTATATTTTGCAGTTGTTTTAATTCTAATCACATCGTCTGGAGAAGCCGAATCCGATTTTGCTGCCCAAACTGAATGCACCACAATATTACGTTCTTGTTCTGCTTTATAAAGTAATTTTGTTATATGATCAAATTGGGTAACGTAAATATTATTTTTACCTAATGTGAACAAAAGGAGAGAGCTAAGTGTGGATACCATCTGTTTAAAGGATAATTCAGCTGTTATTATAGTACCAAGTTCACGTTTTCTATTACCTACCGTGACAATTTTTACAATAATCTCTGATAAACTATTTTCTATGAGATTAAAAGCAATAGTTATCTTTCCAATCTCGGAAAGTATTTCGTTAGTTATATTTACCTGCATAGTTTACTACTGCCTCATGATGTTGCACCTAACCCGCCGCCCAGCTGACTATTTGCAACAATTATTTATTTATAAAACTGTTTCTTAGAACAACCTATCTTAAAGAGTATCGATCAATTGCAAACCTAACTTTATAATTATATAAATGCCGAACAGTTTAAAGCGGTCGACCTGAAGAATTAGTTAGAATAAATTTTGAAACAATTTATCTCGATTTTGCTCATAAGTCTATTTGCATTGTTTCATACAAAATTTTTGTATCTAGATTTTAAATCAGCGGCATTATACCAATTCTCATTTTCTTCGGGAAAGAATCCGCCAACAATGATTTGAAATTTGTTATCTGAACCTTTTATCATGGAATAAATCATTGCAAACATTTCTTCTCTAACAAAATGGTTGAATTGGTCTTCTTCCTCTAGAATGATAGACTTGACTCCTGAATAGCCATCATCATTTTCTTCACAATTAATTAAAAACGAATAATCTTCATCATATATAATTTGATTATATCCAATACCTCGAGTATAATCAATACCAAATACACATTTAG
>JAVHOU010000016.1:0-6660 GCA_036170275.1 Ignavibacteriaceae bacterium | reverse complement strand
TTATCTAATCCCCCATTTCGAGTACCAATCCAATAGTTGCCTTCTTTATCTGCATGCATCGTAAGCACTCCATTATCGCTTAGACTATTTTTATCTTTTGGATTATTTGTGTACAATTCAAAAATTTGTGATGAGGGATGAAAATAATTAACCCCGCCGGTACTAGTGCCGATCCAAATTATACCGCTTCTATCTTCATAAATAGAAAAAATAAAATTATCACTGATGCTTGTTGGATCATCCGGATTGTTTTTAAAATTCACAAAAGTTTTTGATTTGAAATCAAATTTTGATATGCCTCCTTTAACGGTTCCTATCCATAAATTGCCTTTTGAGTCTTCATAAATTGGCCAGATCCAATTATCTGCGATGCTATTAGCATTATTTGGATCGTGACGATAATGAAAAAATTTACCTGTGTTTTCATCAAGCATATCGAGTCCGTTGAATGTTCCCACCCATAAATTTTTATTTCGATCTCTAAAAACTGAATAAACTTTGTCATCGCTTAAACTTGAAGGATCAGAGGAACTATGTTTGAAAGTTGTACTCTTGCCAGTTTTAACATCAGTACGTGTTAATCCAATTGGTCGTGATAGACCACCAGTCCAGAGAACACCATTTGATTCTACATAAAAAGCACCTATCGAACTACCCTTTACATTTGCAAAATCGATATTATCTTTTTTTATTAAAGAAAATGATTCTGTTTTCGGATTGTACTTATTAAAGCTGCCGCTTTGTGTTTCAAAATAAAGTGCGCCGGAATGATCTTCATAAATAGAATAAATAAAATTATCACTTAAGCTTGTTGAATCAGATGGAATATTTTTGAATATCCTGAAATTATAACCATCGTACCTGTTCAATCCATCCTGTGTACCAAACCACATAAAACCATGTTTATCCTGAAAGATACAAGTAACAGCACTTTGAGAAAGACCTTGTTCAACAGTAAGATGATTGAATCTAATATTTCTTTGTGGTGTAATGGTTCCAATGAACAAAATGAAGTAAAGAAACAAAACGATGATAAATTTATTCACGCACTCTCTCCTGACAATTTTCAAAAATATTGGAATGATTCATTTATAGTTTTGACTATAAATGAAAAAGATGTAATTCTGCAAAAAAATCCTTGATCCCCCTAACGAGATCAAGGATTTATAATTATTATTTCATTAGCACAAGTTTCTTAGTCATTACAAAAGACCCGCTGTTTATAGTGTAGAAATATACACCGCTTGCTAAACCGGTTGCATTCCAATTTACACTATGATATCCAGCCTCCATAGTTTCATTAACAAGAGTTGTAACAAGATTACCAAGTATATCATATATACGTAATGTAACATGATTATTTTCCGGCATCTGAAATTGTATTGATGTACTTGGATTAAACGGATTCGGGAAATTCTGATCTAATCCATACTGAGTTGGCAGATTTAAAGGAGTAGAATCTTCAGTATTTTCAGACCCTTCTTTCTTTAAATTTGCGCCAAGTATATTAGCTGAGAATTTCCAAGCATTTGTTAAATGATTATAAATATAAACGTAATTATTCTGTTTCGAATCAAGTAATGCTTTACCTATTTCCGTATTTGCACTCTTAAGCGTTTCATCACAATTTGATAATTTACATTGACCATTCTTGATTGCTTGCTCGGCATCATCCCTTTCAATTAAAGTTATTTGATACGTTCCATCAAAGATATAATCCATTGCCTTCTTAATGTTTTTTCCAAAGTTTGGATTACTTAAGTACCCATAAATATAGTTAATTGCAGAAGTAATGTTCGCATAAAAGTTTAAACCTTTAGTTGTCTTCAAATGATTCCCATCTGATTCAAAATATCCTAAAGCTGTAGTTAATAATGAGATTGCATTGGTCAGATTTTTCTTTGTTGTATTATCTAAACTACAGTTCTTAGATGATGGACAATATTTTGACAAGATTCCATTCAATTCATTCAAAGCATATTGAATATATAATTTACCAGTAAGTTCTGTTGGATTTACAAATGGTGAAACAAAGAATGAATGTTCCGTTGTAATTAAATACTGACTATTATTCTTATTTCCTGCTGGCACATTATCAGATGCAATAACTTTGATACTATAATTTCCTGTTAATGTTGTCTGAAGTGAAATTGTGTAAATACCATTTCCAGCGGGAGTTAAAAATCCCACAACTTTTTGCCCATCAGGGGAAGTAACTTCTATACTAACAACCGCATTATTTATCGGTTCACCAACTGTTTTTGTGTGATCCGTAAGACTAATGGTTTCGCCACCTTGTGTTAACTTAGCCTGAAGATTAATAGTTACCGGTATAGGATTACCATATTGATCATTGTTCAAAATATAACGTTCCTGATCAGTATTGAAATCTAAAATTATATCTAATCCATTTGCCATATATACTCTAATCGGTTCCGTTGTGGTGGGAGCTGTATTTTCTATTATAGCATAAGTCCACGCACCAATTCCGGGATTGTTCACTCTGAAATATTTATACGGCACTGGTGAACCACCATTGTAACCATTAAAAAATTTAATACCATATTTTGAATTTAAAGGATTCAAATAATTTTGCTGAGTAATCGCTTCGACTGGAAGATTAGGTGGATTGGTTACAAATATTCCAGGAGGCAGCAATACTAAAGAGTATTCGCTTCCTTGCCAAGCTAATCCCATGTCAAGTGTTCCACCTTGCCATGCAAGTCCACCTTGCCAAGCGAGGCCGCCCTGCCAAGCTAATCCGCCCTGCCATGCAAGTCCGCCCTGCCAAGCTAATCCGCCCTGCCAAGCTAATCCGCCCTGCCAAGCTAATCCGCCCTGCCAGGCTAATCCGCCTTGCCAAGCTAATCCGCCGTTAAGATATTGACTATTAATTTCCTCGGATAGGTAAGATATTTCCAATCCAAGTAAACGCAGCCAAATTATATTTACTGCGGTTGGAATTTCTGTTGAACTTGCTATTTTATAGTATTCTCCATGAGTTTTATTTGCTAACCAACTCATCAAATCCTGTGCTTCATTTAATCCTTCAAATCCCAAAGTGTATATTTTTATTGATGGATCAAGATTTAAATTTGTAATTAATGTGAATGGTGTTATTTCACCAGCACTAAATGATATTATGATTTTTTTGTTCTTCGAAGTTCCAGATAATAATTGTTCCGCTGCTGTAATTCGATCAGCAAGGTTCCCTGTAGTATTCGGTGTCAAAACATTGAGCTGTGTTAATTTTGAATTAAAATTAGTACCGATCGGTTCAGTAACTGATCCATTAACCCAGCCAATTCTGTCACCAATTCTTAATTTAGAAACCAGTTCCAAAGCAGCATTTTTTGAAGGAGTAAAACCATTTAAAACATCCGGGGATGTAAAGTTAGTTGTACCGTCAAATACCAAAACTATGTCATAGTAAACTGAGTCAAGATTGTTATAAATATAATTTATACCACCAATATCATAGTTGGTTACATCCATCTGATTAGAGTATGTTCCAGGATGCAAACTACGTTTATATGTTTCACCAACATCAATTCTACCGTACATTGTTGCAAGTTGATTATTGTTCTTCAAATCTAAGGTATAATTAATATCACCTGGATTATAAAGATCAGCTAAACCTGAATAATGTCCTATCTCATGAGTTGCAACGTTTTGTACATCCAGTTTATCCGGATCTGGTTGAGTTGGATCAGCATTAGTAGCCCACAGATAATGATTGCCTGTCGTTAGTGAAACCGGATCACCATTAAAAGCAATATCTATGTCAGTCATTTCACCATTGAAAGCATTATATCTTACTCTGGTTACGGCTACTACATTAGATGGAGCTCCTGTTGAATCTTCCCATTCTTGAGTTGTTGGGAACATTACAATATTGTTAATCCCATCGGCATTACCACCCCACTTTTCTGAATTAGATAAATACTTACGCGTATATTCTAATTGTAGTAAATCACTCCATCTATTAAATCCATTCTGAATCTCGTCATCATAACTTTTCGAAACCAATGAAGGTGAAATCTGATAATTACTTTTGCCATCTTTCCAGTGCAGTGGTATTCCAGCGAGCGTTGTATTGACTTTGAAATGACTGCCTTCATCTGTAGCCCTTTCGATTGCTTGTGAGAACTCAGAAGTACTTAATGGATTTTTAGAATTATCAAGTTTAGTTGCCGTAGCACTTACAATTTCGCCTGCAGTAAGAACAATGTCTTTAAGATTAGCAAGAAAATCTGATTCACCGCTAATATCTGTGGAGTCTTCAATTTCACCTAGATATCGCTTACCTTCTCTTTTATCTAAACTAGTGTTAGCGAAAAACTGAATTTTAAATTTTTGTTTTGGCGCGCTATTAAGAAATCCCTGGATCGCGGTTCCACCCTTTATTTGATTTATTGATGTTTCATCCTGCCAGGTATAAACCGTTCCGAGAATTGGATACGGCATTGAATCATTTGCCGATACACCTAAATGAATTCCTAAAACTGAGTTATTATAGATTGAATTATTTAGGATCGAATTGTTATTTCCTGATTGTACAAATGCACCGACACCGGTCCCTGAAGATCCATTATCATTAATTGTATTACTATTGATGTGATTGCCACTGCCATTTATAACTAAACCATGACTTGAATTTCCAGAGACTGTATTTCCGGAAAGTGTAATTCCATTTACGGTATTCAAAGAAATACCGAAAGCTAAATTCCCATTTACAGTATTACCTGTTAGATTTCCATTACTGTTAGTTAATGATATACCACCCAAAGAATTATTCCCAACGATATTATTAGTTAGCTGATTTACTGTACCATCTGTTATAGATATTCCTAATGCCGTATTTCCAGATATCGTATTTCCGGAAAGTACATTTCCATTGGAAGTATTTAAAAATATTCCATTACTTAAATTTCCTGATACTATGTTTCCTGTTAAGTTACTTGTGCTATTTTTTAAATAGACACCGCCCAAAGTATTTGTCCCAACAGTGTTACTTGTATATTGATTTCCAGTGCTGGCACTATCAGATATTCCTATGCCTAAATTCCCGGTTATAGTATTAGTAGTAAAGGAATTATTATTTCCATTAATAAACAAACCATTTTTTGTATTTCCAGAGACGGTGTTTTGGGAAAATGTATTTCCATTGGAAGCATTTAAAGAAACTCCGTTGCCAGAATTACCTGTAATTGTATTTCCGGTCAGACTTGCTGTAGTATTAATTAAAGATATACCACCCAAAGTATTTGCTGATCCACCTGAGTTATTCGTTCCAACTTTGTTGTTCGATAATTGATTTCCAGTTCCTTGAGTTATATATATTCCTAAACCATTATTTCCAGAAATTGTATTTCCAGAAAGTACATTGCTATTGGAAGTATTTAAAAATATTCCAAAACTTAAATTTCCTGATACGATGTTTCCTGTTAAGTTACTTGTACTATTTTTTAAATATACACCACCTAAGGTATTTGTCCCGACAGTGTTACTCGTATATTGATTTCCAGTGCCGGCACTATCAGATATTCCTAATCCCAAATTCCCGGTTATACTATTATTAGTGAATAAATTATTATTTCCATTAATAAACAAACCATTTTTTGTATTTCCAGAGATAGTGTTTTGGGAAAGTGTATTTCCATTGGAAGCATTTAAAGAAACGCCGTTACCAGAATTACTAGTAACTATATTTCCTGCTATGTTTCCTGTACTACTTGATAGCGAAATACCACCTTGATTATTCTGTCCGATTGTATTATTTGAAATTTGATTACCATTTGCGTTAAGAATAGATATCACATAACCACTATTGTTGGATATATTATTCAAGCTCGATACACCAATCTGATTATTTATTCCACCTGAAGTAATGAATACACCATTACCAATCGAATTACTGATTGTGTTTCCGTTAATTTTATTATTCTGTGAATTAATCGAGATTCCGGAAATTCTGTTAGATACAATATTATTCCCACTTCCTGAAGAAAGTGTAAGCCCATATCCAGTAGAACTATTCAATGCTAATCCCTGCACAGTGCTTAATCCAGATGTTATTGTTAAACCTCCATAAATTCCATTAGTGCTGACTAAAGGTGAACCTGCGTATCCACTTTGGGTAGTTCCATCCAGAATGACCTGATCGGAAATTGTTGGTAAACTAGAATTGGGAACTATATTGAAAGGTCCAGATCCTGGTATATAAAAATAAATTGTTTGGGGTCCTGATAAAGCATTAGCCTCTTGAATAGCTGATCGCAATGTTATAGTTCCATTTCCAGCATCTGCTATACCATCACCAGGATTTAAGTCTGGGTTATCTCCAAGGGAATTTACAACGAATAGACCGGGTTTTTTACTCGAAACTATTTGGGTGATATTTTCAACTCGCAAATGATTTAATGACGTAGATAGATCAGCTAAATAAGTGTTATTAGTAATCCCAGTAAAAGACCATTGCCCAACTGAATACTGGGACAATGATGATGGGAAGTTTTCAGCCGGATTTCCGTTACCGCCAGAACCATTGATATTATTTTCACTGATCGTAGTGTTAAATATTCGTATTTCATCAATCAGTCCTTTAAATGCACCCTCGCTTGATTTACCTACAAATAAACCTTCACCTGTTGTATAAGG
>JAVHOU010000015.1:0-6666 GCA_036170275.1 Ignavibacteriaceae bacterium | reverse complement strand
GCCTGATAATCAATTACAGGATGAATTTTTAATTTATCGTGTTCCTCTTCATAAAAATCTGAATATACAAGTGCAGCGTTAGTATTTTCCGCCACTTGTAAAAACCTATCCAAACAAAATTGTCCGGGACGAATTGATTTATCCCCCTGAATATAAAGTGTGTACTCAGTTGATGAATACTGGGCTATAAGTTTTACTGCTTCACTGCTTTGAAAATATTTACTGTAAACTACCCTGACATTTTCGAATGAAGAATATTTATCTTCAGACGAAATAAGAATTATTTCCTTCACAAGTGGTGAGCTTTGAAATTTTTTTATTGTCTTTTCGTTTTCTTTGAGATTGGTTTGAGGAATGAATATTGTGATTGAATTTATCATTTTTAACTTTCTGAATAATTACACGGGTTAAAATATAAACTGCTTACAAAAGAAAATAGTATGAAACTCACTTTATTTTTTTTTAATTTAATAGTTAAATAATTGATTATAAAAATTATTCAATAATATTCTAAACTAAGGTTGTATAATGAAAATCAGTTTCACTATTTTTTTGTTTTTTTTAACTCCCCTGCTTTTTGCTCAATCTAATTCGCCAGTTTATTTAACCGGTTCGATTGATGATATTTCGATGAATCCAGTTTTTTCTCCAGATGGAAATAAAATTGCATACACAAAAGCAGGATATAAAGGAATTTGGATTTATGATTTAACTTTAAATTCATCAAAACAAATTACCAATGAAATGGCTGCCGGATTTGCTTTCAAATGGTCATCCGATTCCAAATCAATTTTAACTCGTGTTGCAAAATACGAAGACCTAAAAAGATATAATGCGGTAAAAGTTTTTAATATTGATTCTGATCAATCATCACAATTAACAGATTATAAATCGATGATGCCTTATTTACCGGAATGGATTGAGGGTGATTCAAAAGTTTTACTTCCGACTAAAGATAATTTTGAAATTTACTTATCCGGAAAACCGAAACTTCAATACCGCAATAACAGTGAAAAGTCATTTTTTTTAAAAGCTGATAAAATTTTCTCACAAAATACTACAACTAATAAGCTGGATTATTTTGAACCAATTAAAAATGCTGAATACATTAATTTTTCTGTTTCGCCGGATCGAACAAAATTTGTTTTTGAAGTGATGGGTGGAAATATTTTTGTTACGAATGTTGATGGAACAAATCTTACCGACCTCGGAAAAGGTAACAGACCACGATGGTCATCAGACAGCAAAAAAATAATTTATATGGTTGCTGAAGATGACGGACAAGATTATACAGCTTCTGATATTTATACTATTAATACAGACGGCACACAGAAAATAAATCTAACAAATACTAAAGACCGAATTGAAATGAATCCTTGTTTTTCGCCCGATGGTAAAAAAATCGTCTTCGATGTTATCAATGATGGTTCAGTTTATTTAATGAATATAGAATAAGGGAGGAATACAATAATGAAAAAATCTTTTACAAATAATCTGGTATTTATCTTTTCGATTATTATTCTGTGCATAACTTTTAACAATCAAATTTATTCGCAGCAAGTTACCGGGCTTTCGGGCTGGAATATTTATTTAGATCCGGGTCACAGCCAGGATGAAAACATGGGAATTTATGGTTACTCTGAAGCTAAAAAGAATTTGCGTGTTGCTTTAAATCTTAGACAAATGCTTTTGGATTGGACAGACATTGATACAGTTTATATCTGCAGAACAAATGATCAGCAATTGGTTGGTTTATCCCAACGAACTGATGATGCAAATGCAAAGGGTGCAGCTCATTATCATTCAATACACAGCGATGCATCTGATTCGCCAACACCTAACAGCACTTTATTAATGTGGGGACAATTAGGAATTAACGGTCCTGAAAAAACTCCATACGGTGGGAAGAAAATGGCAGACATTATGACCGGATTACTTACTTCAGGTATGAGAACAACTGCACGAGGCTCTATTGGTGATAGGACTTTTTATGGTGTTGCTGGATCTGTGCCCTATCTTTCTGTTAACCGCGAATCAAATATGGCATCAGAATTAAGCGAAGCAGGATTTCATACAAATCCAACTCAGAACCAATTAAATATGAATGCATCCTGGAAACGACTTGAAGCTAAAACCATGTTCTGGACAATATTAAAATATAAAAATGCTATTAGACCTTTTGCTGGAACTGTAGTTGGAATTGTAAAAGATTTAGAATCAGGTTTAGCAGTAAATGGAGCAATTGTATCTTTGAACGGGCAGAGTGATACCACAGATACCTGGCAATCATTATTTCATATTTACTCAAGCGATCCCAATCTTTTAAGAAATGGTTTTTATTATTTTGAAGATATACCTGCCGGAACTAATCAGTTGTTAGTTTCAGCAACGGGATATGAACCATATTCCATTAATGTTACAACGGCAGACACATTTTTTACTTTTAAAGATGTTAATCTGATATCAACTGTTCCTCCAAAAATTGTTTCAACAGTTCCTCTCCAAAATGATAGTTTATATCCCGGAATTGAGAACCTGATAATAAATTTTTCAAGACCGATGAATAAAACAATCGTTGAATCAAATATAATTATAACTCCAACTGTGGCTGCAACATTTACCTGGTCAAATGGAGATAAGACAATTACTATTAATACAACTAATTTTTTATTCGATACATCATATCAAATTACTGTGAGGGGAAATGCTGAAGATAAATACACTCATCTGTTTGATGGAAATGCTGATGGGTTCGGTGGTGATGATTATACATTTAATATAAGAACAAAAGTGGCTGATGTTACTGCACCTGTTATCACGGATGTTTATCCAACTTCAAACGCTATAAATGTAGAACTTAAACCTGTTATTAATGTTTCCTTTGATGAACTTCTTAAAACCTCCACAATTTCCAGCAGAGTAAAAGTTGTAAGGAACTCGACACAAACAAACGCTGCTTATATTCTGAAGTACTACACAGTTAACGGTAGAGGTGTACTTAACTTTTTTATTACAACGCCTTTGAGTGCAAATGAAACTTACTCTGTAAAAATACTAGCAGGAATCCAGGATGCTTTTGGAAATCCGATTGCTAATGATGCAAATTATGAATTCACTACCGGTATTTCTAATTATCTTTCTCAAGCTATCATCGACAATTTTGAAAGTGGAATTACAAACTGGTGGCAGCCGGAAACTTCTGGAAGTACGATTGGAGTTAATCCGCTAACAACGAACATATTAGCATCTACAACTGTAGTAAACTCAAACACCGGAAGCACTAAATCACTTCAGATAGATTACGATTGGAATACAACTGCACCGGAATGGTTAATAAGAGAATATTTTTCTCCTGCATTACCTACTTTTCAACCGAACTCGCTATTGCAAGTGTTTATGTTTGGTGATGGCTCAAATAATAAATTTAGATTTGCAGTAAGAGAAACTGCCCCAGGTAATTATGAAGTAAGTCCGTGGTACGATGTTAATTGGATCGGATGGAAACTTGTAACCTGGGACTTATCATTGGGACAAACTGGTAACTGGCTTGGTAATGGTGTGTTTGAACCTCCACTAAGTTTTGATAGTTTTCAAATGACTTACGATTCAAGTAATCAAACTACAGGTACAATTTATTTTGATGATGTAAGAACTGCTTCTTTCAGTCCTACTGATGTTAAAGAAGAATCAGGAATTACCCCAGCAGAATTTTCTTTACAACAGAATTATCCTAATCCATTTAATCCAAGTACACAAATAAAATTTAGTGTACCGCAAACTTCTGATGTAAAAATAATTGTTACGGATATTCTTGGAAGAGAAGTTGCAGCTTTGGTTAATGATAATCTTGCTGCCGGAAATTATTCAGTTGAGTTTAACGCAGCGCAGGAATCCCTTCCTGCAATTGCAAGTGGCGTCTATTTTTATACTTTAGTCACGAATAATTTTAAGCAAAGTAAAAAAATGATTTTGATGAAATAAAAGGTCTTAACACAAACCCCTTCCCAAAAGGAAGGGGCTTTTTATGTCACTCTAAACGATAACGAATCGTCATCTCGAGCGAAGTCGAACCGTCATCTCGAGCGAAGTCGAACCGTCATCTCGAGCGAAGTCGAGAGAGGAAATTATTAGTTTAATAAAATGAAAAAATCCTGGTTTTATATTCTTAAATGTTCAGATGATAGTTTTTACTGCGGTTGTACAAGCAATATAGAAAACAGGCTACAAGAACATAAGACAGGAAAATTCAAAGGTTATACATCAGCAAGATTGCCTGTTGAATTGGTTTATTCTCAAGAATTCTCAGACATCAATGATGCTATTAGTGCGGAAAGAAGAATTAAAAAATGGAGTAGAAAAAAGAAGGAAGCACTAATAAATGGTGATTTTAAATTACTACATGAATTAGCAAAATGTAAGAATGAGACTTCTTCATATAATAATTAATTAGTTTTATGATCGCCTTCGTCTGCGCTCAGGCTGACGTTGTTGGGAAAGCATCTTCAACAAAGTCGAACCGTCATCTCGAGCGAAGTTGAATCGTCATCTCGTACGAAGTTGAATCGTCATCTCGTACGAAGTTGAATCGTCATCTCGAGCGAAGTTGAATCGTCATCTCGAGCGAAGTTGAGAGAGGAAAATAAAAATAAATAATGTCAGCGATGAAAAAACTTTTTTTAATATTCCTTATAACAGCTACCTTAACTTTTCCACAGCAATTTAAATTCGCCTGGTTAACAGATATACACGTTGGTTATCCAACTGCCGCAGAGGATTTGGAAAGAAGTGTTGATGATATTAATTCTTTAGGCAGTATTTCCTTTACAATTGTTTCTGGAGATATAACTGCAGTTGGTTCGCTAGAACAACTGACTCTTGCAAAACAACTTCTTGATAAGCTTGAAAAACCTTATTATATAATTCCCGGCAATCACGATACTAAATGGTCTGAATCAGGATGTACTGACTTTATAAAACTCTGGGGAAATGATCGATTCGTTTTTCAGTTTGATAAATATAATTTTATTGGTCTGCACCAAGGACCACGAATGCGTATGGCTGATGGATATTTTGCTCCGGAAGATTTGAATTGGCTGCACGAACAACTAAGCAAAAATTATTTACATGTCATATTCATAACCCATTATCCACCTGATAGCAGTACTTCAAATTCCGATCAATTATTTTATGAATTAAATCAAATAAATATTCAAGCAATACTTTTTGGACACGGACACACAAATAAAATCTATGACTTCAATTCCATTCCTGGAATTATGAGCAGATCAAACCTGCGTACCAAGGATGAAGTTAGTGGATATACAATTGTAGAGGTCAAAAATGATTCAATGATTTTTTCCGAGAGAACACCAATAAATAATTATGAACACAAATGGCATTCACTAGCATTAATTAACCGATCGATTCAGAGACACACAACTTTAACTGGATTTGCTACTCACTTAAATTACAAATTTTGGAAAGACACAAAAATAACAATTGGTTCAAGTGCTGTGGTAAATAAAGAAAAAGTTTTTTATACAGATGCTGCTGGTAAAATTTGGTGTTTAGATCTTTCTGATGGAAGCCAAATATGGTATTACAAAACAAACGGTCCTGTTTACTCGACTCCAGCCGTTGAAAATAATTTTGTTGTATTTGGAAGTGCAGACAGCTCAATCTATTGTTTAAATTCTGAGAAAGGGAACTTAATTTGGGAATACAAAACAAACGAAGCGGTTCTGGACTGTCCAATTATAAAAGATGATATTGTTTTTATTGGAGGAAGTGATAGAACTTTTCGTGCCATTGAGTTAGTGACAGGAAAACTTGTTTGGGAATTTTCCGGTTTAAATGGATTTGTAGAAACCAAACCAGCTATTTACGATAATAAAATATTATTCGGTGCCTGGGACGAAATTTTTTATTGTCTTGATGCTGAAACGGGAAAGCTAATTTGGAAATGGAAAGGTGATCGTGCTGGAATGTTTTATTCCCCTGCAGCATGCTGGCCTGTTGTTTCAAAAGGAATTGTTTTTATTGCAGCGCCGGATAGAAAACTAACTGCACTTGATGTTGAGACAGGAAAACAATTATGGAGAACGGGAAAATATCAAGTAAGAGAAACAATTGGATTATCTGAAGACGGGAACAAACTTTTCATCCGCACAATGAATGATACAATTCTTGCCCTTCCTGTTTCAGATAAATTTGAAGAACCGTTATGGATTACAAACTGCGGATTTGGTTATGATATTAGCTCTGCACAGATTGTTGAGAAAGATGGAACAGTTTTTTATGGAACTAAAAATGGAGAGGTGTTTGCTTTGAATTCTGAAACAGGAAAAATAATTTTCAGAAAAAAAATTTCCGATGGATATTTGAATACAATTTATCCTGTTTCTGGAAATGAAATAATTACAACAGGATTTGATGGCAAAGTTTTATGCTTCTCAATCTCGCCATTTAAGAACGATAAATAAAAATATTTTGGTTTAGGTTTGTTGGATAATTTTATAGATATAGTTTTGATATAAAAGTTTATAAGTTTAATATTAATAAAGGTCTAACTTTCTAATAATTAACTATCAATCATTTTAAAGGAGATGTTATGGCTGCAAAAAAAATTTTGATTCCGTTTTCAATGACCTATTCAGCCATAATTGA
>JAVHOU010000014.1:0-6721 GCA_036170275.1 Ignavibacteriaceae bacterium | reverse complement strand
TTACACTTTAATCTGTTTTATTTTAATCTCTTATCCGGTTTTTAAGGGACAACTATTTAGTTATTGTTATGTTTAGTAGTAATTTTTTTTTACTATTGATAACTTAAATCATTTGTGCAGAAACAGAATTGATTATTGTCACAGATGTGATATCGATTCGAGAGATTATTAGATAATGAAAATTTTATATTTAGTTCGTCACTCAAAATCTAGTTGGAAAGATTTATCATTAAAGGATTTTGATCGCCCATTAAGTAAAAGAGGTAAGAAAGACGCTCTGCTGATGGCAGATTATTTGACAAAGAAGAAAGTGGACATTGATTTAATAATATCAAGCCCTGCAAAAAGAACATTAGAAACATCAAATATTTTAACTCAGAAAATTTCTTTTAGTAAAAAAGTACAATTAGAACAACTGCTATATCAGGCAAGCTTAAAAAATATCTTTTCAGTGATAATGAAAATTGATGAGCAATTCCAAAATATAATGTTGATTGGGCATAACCCGGCATTAACAATTCTTGCTAATTATTTGTTGAAAGAAAATATCGATAATATTCCCACGTCTGGAATAGTGGCAATAAAATTTGTATTCGAATGGAAAAATATATCCGAAAATTGTGGTACACTTCTATTTTATGATTACCCCAAAAAACTTAAAGATTGATCATTAAATAAAAAAATGGGTGAATAATAAATTCACCCATTAAATAAAATTTATAAACTATTCTATTTTACTTTTTTGTTTGCTCAGCTTCAACTACTGCAATTGCAGTCATATTGATTATATCATCAACCGTTGCACCTATTTGTAAAATGTGAACTGGCTTTTTCATTCCCATTAATATAGGACCAATGACCGTAGCCTGACCGATCCTTGCTAATAATTTATAAGCAATATTAGCAGAATTTAGATCAGGAAAAACTAGAACATTAGCTCCGCCTTTAATCTTGGTAAATGGAAAAATTTTGTCAAGAATTTCAGGTACAACTGCAGTATCAGCTTGCATTTCACCATCAATAATTAAATCTGGTTTTTTAAATTTAACAATACTAACTGCTTCTTTTACTTTTAATGATTCTGGATATGGTGCACTGCCGAAGTTACTAAACGAAAGCATAGCAACTTTTGGAACAACATCAAAAGTTTTTACAGTTTCAGCAGCAGAGATTGCAATCTCAGCAAGCTGTTGTGCATTTGGATTAACGTTAACAGTACAATCAGCTAAGAAAAATGTATCTTTTTTTGTAACCACGATGTACATACCGGAAACAATCTCAAATCCTTCTTTTACTCCAATACATTGTAATGCAGGTCTAATTGTATTAGGATAGCTCGTCGTGTATCCACTTATTAGAGCATCTGCGTCACCAACTTCAACCATCATCGAACCATAGTAGTTTGGTTCGCGTAAAAGATTCTTTGAGTCCCAAAGAGAGGCTCCTCTGCGTTGTCTTTTCTTAAAAAATAGCTGCGCATATTCATCACACTTAGGACTATTTTCAGAATCGACTATTTGAAATTCTTTAACATCAAATCCAATTCTTTCAATTTCTTGTTTGATCACTTTTTCATTTCCTAAAAGGATTGGATAAGCTAGCCCATCACTATAAACAGCATGAGCAGCACGAATAATATTTTCTGATTCACCCTCTGGATAAACAACTTTTTTTGGTTTCTTTTGAGCTTTATGAATCATTACTCTAAGAATTTCTTTAGATAAACCTAATCGTTCCTTTAGTTTTTCTTCATACGCAACCCAATCCATTTCTTTAACTTTAGCAACTCCTGTTTGGATAGCAGCCTTAGCAACGGCAGGAGCAACATACCAAAGTACTCTTGGATCAAATGGTTTTGGTATTATATAATATTGACCAAATTCAAAATCCTCACCACCGTAGGCTTTCATTACCATTTCAGGAACTTTTTCTTTAGCTAATTTTGCTAAAGCTAAAGTTGCAGCCATTTTCATTTCATCATTTATTTGTGTAGCTCTAACATCAAGGGCGCCACGGAAAATAAATGGAAACCCTAAAACATTATTAACCTGATTTGGATAATCACTTCTTCCAGTAGCCATTATTAAATCTTTTCTAGCCGAAGTTGCATCTTCATAAGAAATTTCCGGATCGGGATTAGCCAGTGCAAAGATTATTGGATTTGGAGCCATTGTCTTTACCCACTCTTTCTTAACAACTCCACCAACAGAAAGTCCAACAAAAACATCAGCATCTTTAAATGCTGCTTCAAGGGAAGGAAATCCTTTGGTGTGTGCAAATTCATCTTTGTATTTGTTAAGATCTTTTCTATCTGTTGTTATACATCCTTTCGAATCAAACATGTAGATGTTTTCTTTTTTTGCACCGGCACGTAAATAATGTTTACAGCAAGAAATGGCTGCAGCACCTGCACCGTTTACAATTATCCGAACATCACTTAATTTTTTTCCAGCTACTTCAACAGCATTTAATAATGCAGCACAAGAAATAATTGCAGTACCGTGTTGATCATCATGGAATACAGGAATCTTCATTGTTGCTTTTAGAGTCTCTTCAATTTCAAAACATTCGGGCGCTTTGATATCCTCAAGATTAATTCCACCAAAAGTCGGTTCAAGCATCTGAGCGAGTCTAATTATCTCTTTCGGATCGTGTGAATTAACTTCAATATCAAAAACATCTATATCGGAAAATCTTTTAAATAGAACTCCTTTACCTTCCATAACGGGTTTACCAGCCTCTGGACCTATGTCACCTAATCCGAGAACTGCTGTTCCATTTGATAGAACAGCAACTAAATTTCCTTTTGCTGTGTATTTATAAACATCTTCAATATTATTATGTATCTCCCGACAAGGATCTGCAACACCAGGTGTGTATGCCATTGAGAGGTCTCTTGCAGTTAAGCAAGGTTTTGTAGCGACAACTTCAATCTTTCCTCTACGTTCGCTGCTGTGATAGAATAGTGAATCTTCTTTAGTTATTTTCATTTTTTACTCCAAAAACATTTATTGAATATATCGTATTTAATTTTTTATTTATTTGTGGATTTAGAATTAATGCAAGGCTGGCTGAATTAGGGTTGCATAAATTTAATGAGTTAAACTTTTGCAGTAAAAGATTAGTCGGAAGAATAGTTCCCCTTATGTGAATGAAGTAAGACAAAATTTTCTCATTAAAAATTGAGATATAAACCGATGGCTGCAATTAATAAATAAACACAACCATTTACTACATCAAAATTAAGGAAAATTAAATTATTGTGCCAAGAAAAACCGATAATCTTAAATATTTATTCTCTCGATTTTTTATCAATTATATCTTCAATCTGCATTTTTGGTGAAAGTTTTATAAATAAGTTTATGAAAATAAAAAAACGGTTCCGAAAATTCCGGAACCGCTTTGTTTTAGAGAGAGGGTAAAATAAGTACTATCTATTACGAGTTTTAGTATTATCGTCTTCTGTTCTCTTGGTATCTCTTTTTTCATTCCTAACACTATTATTATTTCTTTTTACTTCAGTATTTCTTTGAACATTTGTATTACTGTTCTGATTTTTTACTTCGTATCTTTTGTTTTGCTGTATCTGCTCATTTTTTCTATCATTGTTCTGTTTGAAAACTTCAGTATTAGACTTTTTCTGTTCACGATTTTGATAAATCACTTCATTTCTTTTATTCATTTCTTCATTTGCTTTCCGCTTAAGTTCCACCTGTTCATTTCTTTTAATCTGTTCGTTTCTTTTTATTTCTTCGTTTCTTTTAATCTGATCATTATTTCTTTTTTCAATTTCAGAGTTTCGCTTTTGAATATCGTTTCTTTCCTGAATTTTTCTTTCATCATTTGTTCTTTCACGAATTACGTCTTTCTGATTATCTTTTCGAACATTATCATTACTATTTCGTTTATTAATGTTTTGATTGCCATCTCTTCCATTTTTCTGAACATCAATGTTTCCATTTCTTTTTAAGTCATCATTATTAACCTTTGTTCGATCAAGATTCCTATCTCTGCCTAAGTCAACTCTGCTAAGATCTAAAGTCGATTTCCTTTCGCTTCTTTCGATTTTTACATCTCTTAAGTTATCTCTAGAAATATCTTCTCTTTTTGCGATATAAGTTCTTATTTCCTTATCACGATTATTTCCATTTCTATTTCTAGTCAATTCTCCAGGATCATCAACCGTTACGATATTTCTTTTTTCAATATTTCTACCACTTCTTTCACGAATCCTGTCAAATTCTACTCCATCGTTTCTAACTCTTCCATCAGAATAAGAATAGTTTGTTCTGTATTTAGATCTACCATATATCTCATTCTTGTATTTAGGAGCAACGTAGTAGTTATAAACATTATTATTACAAAAATGGTTGTAGTCTACAAAATTCCAATATGTATAAGGAACGTAATAATCATAATTATTATATATCCCAATAGAGATTGAGAAATTAGCATAAGGAGATAAAGGAGCCCAACCGATATAATCATCATCATATCTCCATTCAACCCAGGCAGGTGCCCATTCATCATCAGGGATCCAGATCCAGCCGTAGTAATCATCATTATACCATCTTCCGTAGTGATAAACTATTGCGCCAAAAGGTTCATATGAGTCCCAGTACCAACCGTAATTAGTATAGACCCATTGCCCTTGATAATAAGGTGACCAGTTTCGTCTCATTATAGTTGGTCGCCAGACAGGCGATCCGAAACCAATATCAATCCAGGTTCCGTAAGGTGAGAGCGAAGTATAAAAATATCCTCCGACTCTTTTTGCATAGTTTGTGTTTGCATCAGCACTTGCTGATAAACTAAAAACTATTATTACCGCTGCGATTATTAACTTTTTCATGACATACTCCTTTGTGTCTTGTAAATATTGCCCAAGCTTTGTGCCATCAAAAAACTTTTAATTTAAGCTTAGAATGGATTTAATGGATTGAAATTGTACATTTAATTAAACAGTGATGTATTCGAGTGACTTTGAACTGTAGTTATTTAAATATTATTCAAGAGTAGGTTTAAAAAGGATGGTAACTGCGCGACTTAATTCTTTAGCTTTTCCATTGCTTAAATTAATTTTTGATTCAGATTCTAAAATCATTGCGTGAAATTTATTATCTGGTTGGCTATCAGGTTTGATAAAAGCACCAATATTTTTAGCTAATCCCGCTTGAATATTACATGCACCAAATCTCTCTCTGTTATATAGTAAAAATGAAATACATTCTTCTAAAGTTCGTTCTCCATCTCTATCCACAGAAACACCTCTCCTATCTTTGAAAAGAGCAGATGTTGGTCTATCTTCATCATAGTTCCAAAAGCTGGGATGGATAGCACGAAATAATATTTCATGAACTTGAATCTCAGAATCTGGAGTGAAAGGCATTAATTTCCCCAAGAATTTCATGGATTGTCAAATTCCCTTTTTCCACTGCATCTGATCCCATTTCGGAATACATAGTATAATTATCTTCAAAGACTTCAATTTCTAGATAACTACCATTTGACTTTTCATATTCCAATTGAATACTTTGTCGCCCAGTCGGAAAGACACTAGGTTGATATTTTAAATTGGATAGATTAATGAAATCTAAGGCATGCTCGATAAGTTTGGATGAAAATGGTTCAGAATTATTCCCATTCCATCCAGCTTCTAATTTTTTAAATGAGAGTATTTTATTAATATTATTTATTTTCTTTTTCAATTGATCATTTTCGATATAAGTTTTAGTGAAATTCTTTGTTTCTTCCTCCAATGCATCTACTGCTAAAGCCATTTCAGCTGTCTTGTTAATGAGCACATTTTGAGCTACAACTATTGGAGATAATTGATCTTTTATTTCATCATTAATTAATCCCTGAATGATAGGCAAAATCGTATATGGTGAATTATCCGATTGAGGCGGAATTGAACCACTACCTAATTGCCAAGAATTAAATAATCTATCTAAATATTTTTCATTCAAAGTTTGAGTTTGCATAATTATTTTTCTTCCAAATTAAGAAATTGAAATAAATCATCCTCAAAATAATCTCTTGCAGCACTAAATGTTCTATCAGAGCAATCAAATTTTAATCCAGAAATTGTATTTTCAGTTGTAGCATTAAAATCAATACTACCCTGTAAAATATAATCCTTTTCATCCTTTTCAATAAGTGTAAGATTTACGTTATAATCATAGCTTTTTACTGACACAGAGTAATTTAATCGTAAATCAATTCCCTTCAATTTTTTCCCTATATAAAAATCTTTAAAATAAGTTTTCATTAGTCGATAATCATGTTGATTTGTGGGTTTTGAAATATTGATATCAAAATTTGTCACTAACCCAATTAATGAAAGTTTTACATTAGGTGAGTATCTCGACCATAATTTTACTATCTCATTTGCGTTTTTAACTATTTCATCAAATCCAAGATTATCCTGATAAACTATAGTATTTGGTGTTAATCTAATCTCAAAAAGGTCATCAAGATTTACTTTGAGAATATCTATTCCACCGACTTTGAACGAGTTAAAATTTAGATTCAAAAGTGCTTGTAAATCATTAATAAGATTGGTCTTGTAGTTTCCATAATTATGATCTTTTCTAAACGAATGGAAACCAACCAAGTATGAAGAAATGTTTATATTTTCTTTACCGATTTGCATTTTTTTTCTTATGGTTTTAATAAAAAATATTTGATAATATATTATCGATAAAAACTGCTAAAAATG
>JAVHOU010000013.1:0-6776 GCA_036170275.1 Ignavibacteriaceae bacterium | reverse complement strand
TAATCAAAAATTAGTTAAAAATCTGCTTGTAAATATTACCGATGGAAGAATTAAATCAGGTAAAACACTCTACTTATGAATTTATTAGAAATCAATAAAAGATTTTATAATACTCATCGAATACCATGCAATTATCTCATTTCAAAACAAAATTTTGTAAAATTTGTCTTAATTATTCTCAAAATAACTTATGTATTATTGGCTCAATACTTGATTTAATTAGTCATCAAACTTAATAAACAATAATGGTTTAATATTATGAATACTGGACAAATGATGATAACAATTGGAGCAATGATGCTGCTCTCATTATTAATCTTAAGAGTTAATTCATCTCAAGTAGTAAGCTATAATACCATCACTGATTCAAAATTGGGAATTATTGGAATTACGATTGCCAATGCTTATGTAGATTACGCAAAAAAGAGAGTTTTTGACAGAATTATAGCTGATACAACACAAACTTATGGCGGAACACTTGCAGAGTTGACACCAGCAGGTAGTTTAGGTCCAGAAAGTGAGATATATCCAAATTTCAATGACTTTGATGATTTTAATCTCTATGACCCTGCATTAGGACGATATCAAATAATTCCAGACAGTACCTCTCTTACTAATTCGACAATTCCGGGTTTATATACAAAATTCTATATCGCCTCTCATGTTTATTATGTTGACCAGACCGATTTCAAAACTAAAAAAGGTATACCAACCTGGTTTAAAAGAATTGATGTCAGTGTTTGGACTGACGGAATGACAGATACAATTAAGTGTAGTAGTATCTCAACTTCTTGGTAATCAAAAAAAGGATTAAAAAATGGGCTATTCAACAATATTGGATATACTTGGGGCAGCTATTATTGGCGGTATTCTCCTGATAAATTTATTAAATACTAATGGAAATTTAATTGAAAATGAGAGTATTTATCGTCATGATAAAAATTTACAAATTGATGTAGTTATTTTAGCTACCGTTGTTGAAAGAGATTTTAATATGATTGGTTATTTTAGTAATGCAGTGATTGATAGTAATCAAAACATATTTCTTGGTACTCAATCCAGCATAAAATTTAGATCCGACATTAATAATGATGGCGTAATTGATACGATAAGTTATTTCTTAAGTGATTTAAGTGCATTATCTAACACACCTAATCCAAGGGATATGTTATTATATAGAAAAGTAAACAACGGGTCCCCATTCGTTCTAGCAAATAATATTACCATGTTTAAATTAACTTACTTAGATACACAGATGAATGAAGTTTCTCCTCCGATCGGATTAACTACACCCGTTAATTATATACGAATTGAATTAAGAATCGAAGATCCCTCTGCATTCGATAATCAATATAGTGAAGCAATTTGGAAAAGAATTACAGTTTCTACAAATAGTATTAACAAATAGAAGGAATTATAAATTATGAATGGTAAAATATCACTTATTTTAGTAATGTTATTTAGTGTAATATTTGCATTATTTGGTAGAAATATGCTAATCTCGTCAAATTTAACAGTCGATAATTTTTCTTTTTATTTTAGTAAAACCCAAGCAAACCAAATAGCACGAAGTGGAGTTTATATTGGGTTGGCCAACTTAAACTCAATTGACCCTAATTGGACCAGTGGTAATTATGATATTTCTGATGGCACAGCTAAAGTATCATTTCAATCTACGGGTGGTGTTAATGGATTGAAAAGAATTGTTTCGATAGGAATTTATGGTACATCTGATTATCTAGTTTCAGATACGGTCATTGCAACATTAAGACAACTTCCATTTTCTTCATATGGAAACTATTATAATAATTTTGCACTGGCAAATGGCAGTAAAGTTTGGGCAGCTACAGGTGATGTATTTGATGGAAGATTTCATGCTAATGATTTTATTAGATGCTATGGGAATCCACGATTTACAGGTGAAGTTACAACTTCAAGAAAGATACAAATTTATGATTCTAAATCACATCCAATTTTTGACAGAGGATATAAAGAATCTACTTTAGCAGAGATACCCACTATTGATATGGCTTCTATGAACACAGCAGCTGATAATGGTAAAAAGTTTTATGACACAACTGGAGCAAATCGATTTACAAATGTTTATTTAAAATTTTATTCAGATAGTACAGTCGAATACAAATCAAAAATTGGATCTGGATCTTGGAGTCCCCTTAAAAGAGTACCGATTACAACTCTAACTAATAATGGTTTAATTCTAATCAAGGGCGGTAGTGTATCAGTTGAGGGAGTTGTTAACGGGCAAGTTACGGTTGCAGCTGTAAAAAGCGGCTCAACTAATGCTAGTGCAGGAACAGTAATTATTCAAAATTCAATTACTTATGCTGTTGATCCAATGTTGGATTATACTAAACATAATCCTCCTTATGCTTGTGATGATGTTCTTGGTCTTGTAGCAGAAAAAGAAGTACTTGTTCCTTATGATGCGTCACGCCATGGTATAAATATTAACGCCTCTATTTTTGCACAGGATGGAGGTATGAGAATTGAAAAATATAGTTATTACGGTGCAGCTTATGATATGAACATTGTTGGTGGTGTGATTGGGAACTATGTTGAGCCTACTGCTGATTATCAATGGAGTTCTTCATTAGGTATGTATATCCCGGTAAGAGGTTACCGCTACGTACACAGATTTGATAGTAGATTTAATAATTGGACTCCGCCATTCTTTCCTGCGAGAAGAATGTATACACCTTTACAATGGTACTCAGGTATTGTTAGGATCCCTGTTTTTAGCTAAATAAATAATTTAATTCTTTATTTTTTAAGGGTTGATAATTTTATCAACCCTTTTTTGTTTCTATAAATTATCTACTTATTTACTGTTATAATTCAATAATTACTAAATTCATAATTGTCATTCCCACGAACCGGCCTGCGATAGGCAGGAGTGGGAATCTACTTTTTTGTTCTCAACAAGTTTTCACTTGTTTACTGTTACAATCCAGGCATCGCTAAACTCAGGGTTTATTCTAATTTCATCTCTAACAAGTTCAGCTTCTTTTTTAGCTTTATAAAATGGTGTTATCTGAACGACATATAGTTTTACTGCATCACTATAAGTAATGCTAATATTGTTCTTTAATTTTGTCTTGCTCATTTCAGAAAAAGATTCAGCTTTTTCTTTTGTGGTAAAGGCTCCAATTTGAACTACGTAATAAGTTTGATTTAAGTTCGGATACTCTCCTGTTTTAGGTGCATCTATAGTATTTTCCTTAGGGATATCATCAAACACATAAACCTGATCTTCTCCACTTGATTGTTGTGAAGTTGTACAACATATGAAGAATGTTCCAATGAATATTATAATTACTGAAATGATAATCGATTTCATTTTAATCCTTTATTTTGTTTAATCAAAATGTATAAAAAAAAGGGATGGCAATCCATCCCTTAGAGATAAATCTAAATTTTAGTTTAGAAACATAAATTCTTCAACATACTATAATCGTAATCAGGTAAAACAACTTTATATACTGAACGCTTTGCTAATCCCAAACTTCCTGGAATTGTCCCAATAGCGATTAAAGGATAGCTTGAACCAAATTTAGAATTTATAACTTTGATAAATTCATTTGCTAATATTGCTTGTCCCTGTGCTGTTGGATGAACACCATCAAGACTGAAAAGACCACCTGTAACAAAAGTCGTTTTAAAACTAATCCCACCAAAATCAGTTCCGCCCGTTGCATCATTTACCCTGATAGCATTAAAGATAGAATTTATATTTACTAATCCCCATCCTTTTGCTGATGCAATTGATGAAATTGTAGCATTAAAATCACTAATTGATTGTGCAGCAGTAGTAATTTCACCATCATCTAATACTAGTGCATCCGGAATTGGGTTTTTAGGATCGAGTCCAAACGCTTTTGTTGTATCTAAAATTCCACCAAGAATTAAAGGTGAAATATCAATATTATTTTGTTTCCAAAATCTTCCGGAAGGTTTACCTAAGTCACCAAGGTACGCCTGCCCAACTAATGTAATTAACAAAGAGTAGTTTGCTAATTGAGAAGGTGCACCAGCCGATCCTGAATACTGACCATGTCTTTGATAATAAAATCCTGGAATTTGTAAAGCGGTTAATTTTTGAGCTAAGCCAGGTCCAACAGTTGTAAAAAATGGAATGGCAGTAACACTAGGAATATTTGCCACAACAACTTTAGCACCAGTTGAAGCAAGGCTGTCTGCTAACTGTGAGAATAAAGCAGAAAATGTTCCGGATGCTGTTGGAGCGGTTGGTCTTGCTCCACCACTGGTTGCAAATCCTAAGACATCATTATTTCCAATCCATAAAGTAACAAATGTAGGATGTAAAGCTTTAACTTGTGCAAATTGTGTCCCTTGTCCTCTCAAAATTATATCAATAAAAGGACTTTTAGAATATGAACCTGCACTTGTGGTAGAGTTCATCACATCAGCTAAAACTATACCTGGGATACCCATATTACCATAAGGTGCTGGGTAACTTATATTTAAGGGTGCACCACCCAGCAATGGTTCTGTTTTAGTTACGAAAGGATCTAAGGAAACTATTTTAATCTGTCCGCCAATACCCGGATCAGCAATTAGAGGTTGAGCAAATGATGTCAACCCTGCTTGATTGGCTATTAAATTAGGATAAGAATATACCTGAGCGGATTGATATAATGAACTTGATTGATAACCTGCAGTAAGACTGTTACCGATAGCAACATATCTTGTTAAATCAGCAGATCCGCTAACTGGATTCAAAGCAGGCGGAGCTGTTAATTCTGTCCTATCCTGACAGCCGATAAACATTAGAATCGGCATCAGAATTAAAACTAATAAATTAAATATATTTTTCATTTTTATATCCTTTTCTAAATATTATAAACTATATGACAAACTTAGTGATAAAAGATTTGCATATGAATTATATGTCCCATTAAATGGTGTAAATCCTTCTGTGTAACTTTCTTGAGAATTAGTTACAGTAAGCTGACTTGCGCGTATGAACAAGTACGAAAGATTTGCACTAAGTTTATCTATTAATTTATAACCAAGTCCAAAACTAAATCCTAACCTATCCCCTTCAGGTAAAGAAGGATTTATATATTCAGGTTTAACCGGATTTTTATCAAAATAAATACCGGCACCGAGAGTAAGGGATTTAGTTGCTTTATACTCGCCACCTAATCTTACAATAAATGAATTATCATACAATCTGGGGCTTGCAATGTCTGAATATTTTGCATCCGAAAAATCAACACCTAATGTATCATAGCTTGACCAACCAACGTATTGGAAGTCTGCACTAAGTTTTATATCAGGAGTTACATCATAAGCAACACCAAAAGCAAGATTGATAGGACTTTTCAAAACTGCTGAAATATCTCCGTTTGGTAATTCGGAAGCAAGTTGAGGTGCACCAGTTGTAGTGGCAGTTCCCGTAAAAGTATATTTAACCTGGCTATGGAAAGAAACACCAAATGATAAAACAGGAATTGGTTTATACATAAGTCCAAAATTATATCCAAAAGCAGAATTATCTTTTCCTTCAAGAACTGCATTTGCATCTCCCGGGAATGGTGTTTGAGGTGATTTTTGTTCGATCGTAACTTTACCGAAACTGTAAACAAATCCGGCGCTCAAAGACAACTGGTCAAATACTTTATAAGCTACAGTTGGTGTTACTGTAAAAATATTCAAGTCTGTTTTTACGGCAAGATATTTTCCGACCCAATCGGGTTCCCATTCTGTACCCAATCCAAAAGGACTAGTAAAACCTATACCGAATGCGAACTCTTCACTAATACGATGACTTAACCAGAAATGTACTGGTGGGAAATATTGTTTCTTCATATTATATTCGGTGATGTTAGGGCTTACACCTCTGAATGAAGAAACCGGAGCAATAATTGTTGTTCCGAAGAGAAATTGTGTACCGCTGATTTGTGTTAAACCTGCGCCATTGAAATAAATTGCAGATGGATCATTTGCGACGGCTGTAAAAGCTCCGCCCATTGCCATTGCCCTGGCAGAATGCTCATTAATCTGAAATCCACCTGCATAAACTTCGGCGGAAATCAACATTAATGAAACTATTAAAAGAACAAGTAATGATTTCAATTCTCTCCTCCTGATGAAAGTTATTGATAAGTATTTAACTAAAATTAGCAATTTTTTGTAAATAACAAATTATTTAATACTAAAGAGTAAAGTATTTTTTTCTATGACAGAGCCAGACTTAACAAAAATATCAGTGATTTTCCCTTCAACTGGTGACTTAATTTCATTTTCCATTTTCATTGCCTCAAGTACAAGAATAGTTTCACCCCTATTAACATTGTCTCCGATTGATTTATTTATCTTCAAAACTAAGCCAGGCATTGGTGATTTTACTTTGTGAAATGATAGTTGTTCTTTTAAACTGCCACTAATTAATTTAAATGCTTTTTCCTGAAGAGATGTTAAAACATTTAATTTAAACGAATACTGGTTTATTATTATTTCTACCATCCCATTATGATTTGACTGCAATGTTGCTTCATAAAATTTATTTTCAATTTTCAGCAAATATTTCGATTCGCCTATTTCAAACAGTGAATATTTTTTCTCAACTCCATCGATATTAAAATATTCATCATCCAAAATTTTTATTTCTTTGCATTTCTCATCGGATTTAACAAAATATTCAATCATATAATTGTTCCCTCCATCTATTATCATAGTCATCGCTCTTCCTGCTTTTTATTTTCATTTTTTGTGATTTGGTCAAAGAAGCA
>JAVHOU010000012.1:0-6787 GCA_036170275.1 Ignavibacteriaceae bacterium | reverse complement strand
TCACTGGATTCCCGTTTCCACGGGAATGACCTTTTGAATTTTTCAGAAGTCTCTAGAATTAACATTATAGTAATATTGCTTCGTCTTTTTTAATTTATATTAAACAGTTAAGAATTAAATAGAAAGAATTGTTATGGAAATTAAATCAATCGCATTAGTTGCTCACGATAACCGGAAGAAAGATCTTGTTGAATGGGCTGAATGGAATTATCAGGATCTTCTTGAACACAAACTGATTTGCACCGGGACAACCGGTACTTTGGTAGAAAATGCTTTAAAAAACAAAATAGGAAAAGATGCAAAACTTAAATTTGAAATTAAGAAATTAAAATCCGGACCTTTAGGCGGTGATCAGCAATTAGGAGCTTTAATCGCAGAAGGAAGAGTTGATATAATTATTTTTTTCTGGGATCCTATGGAGCCTCATCCACACGATGTAGATGTAAAAGCTTTGTTAAGAATTGCTGTACTGTATAATGTTCCTACAGCTTGTAACAGAGCCACAGCAGATTTTATGGTTTCATCAAAATTCTTTAACGAAAAATATGAAGCAGTAACCAAGGATTATTCTGATTATACAAAAAGAAATATTAATATCTAGTGATGTTATTTTCTGTTATAATTTCTACTTGACAATGAAAAAGGCGATTCACCCCGCTTCGACTAGGCGATAGCGAGGCGAGTTGAATCGCCTAATTGTGCATTATACATTATTAATTCTATATTACTTCAAAAGTATCATCTTCTTTGTTTCAACAAAAGAACCAGATTGTAATCTATACAAGTACATTCCACTTGCCAACTGAAGACTGCCGACTGAGGGCTTGAATTCCAATTCGTAATTGCCTGCGGACTTTTCTTCGTTGACTAATGTTGCAATTTCATTTCCAAGAACATCATAAACTTTTAGATTTACGAATGAGGATTTTGGAATCTGAAATTGAATAGTTGTGCTTGGATTAAATGGATTTGGATAATTCTGTTCGAGTGTAAAGTTATATAATGATCTAACATCAACTTCAATTGTTTTAGAGTACTCATATTCTCCGCTGAAATCTAATTGTTTTAATCTGTAGAAGTATTTTCCATCTTCAATGTTCTTATCAGCATAAGAATATTCTTTTTGATTTGTTGTTGTACCTTCACCTTTAATGAAACCAACAGTAGCAAAATCACCTTCTACCACTTTTCGCTGGATTTCAAATCCGCGATTGTTAATTTCAGTAGCAGTAACCCAATTAAGAATCACTGTTTGATCTTGTGCGTGAGCAGTAAATGATGTTAACTCAACAGGGAGAACAGATGCAACCCATTTATAAATTGAGGTATTTAAACCGGCGCTCCAACCAACATTCAAGGAAGCAAACGAGGCTGCGCCGAGTGGTATGTTACTATTCTTTGTCCAGGTTGCACCATCGTCGTTAGAAAATGCCGATCCAGGAATTGCCGCAGTACCACCACTATTATTATTAGAAGTAATAATGTAAGACCCGCTTGTTCCCTTTACGTAATTGACATAATATGTGGTTAATCCTGAAAGTCCGGAAGGTATAGGAAGAATTGGTGTCCAGCTTGCGCCGCCATTAGAAGTGCGAGAAATAAATTGGTTGCCAATGCTGCCAAATGTGCATGCTAATCCATTTAAACTATCCTTGAATGCAAAACCAAATGCCTGATTCTGAATGACATTACGGGCAACTGTCCAATGATTTCCGCGGTCTGTAGTCCTATAGAGTGACCCTCCCCATGTGCTAAACCAAAAAGTATTACCAGCACTTCTGGCTTCATCATTTCCTGATATTCCAACTTCACCAGATAAAGGTGCAGGAATATTTGCAGAAGGAACACGTGTCCAGTTGGTACCGCCATTTGTTGTTGTGTAAATTGCCCAATAACCGCTGCTCGGATCAGCGACACAAACACCATTGTTAGAATCGAAGAAGTGTATTCTATCGGATGGAAGAGCCGATAATTGTTGTGCCCATGTTAATCCGCCATCGGTGGTCTTGAATATACCACCATTCATAGAAACCCATGCAGTGTTGGCATCGAGTGCTGCAATACTGGAACTTATGAATCCGGTTGTAGCTGTGATTGTAGAAACTGTCCAGTTTGTTCCCCCATCCGTAGTCCGGAGATATTGATTATTGATTGTATTAATTCCCCAGCAAATGTTCTCGTCCACAGCCGAAAGCGTAACTGCGGGATTAGATGTGCTTATCAGACCACTTGCGGTCTGCAGAGTCCAAGGAGATTGTGCCATTACTGCAAAGGAGAGAATTGCAACCGACAAGAAAACGTGATAGAACTTGAAGTTTTTCATAAGAACTCCTAAAATTGAAAAAAATATTAATTAAGATTACGGCTGCAAATAAACAAAATCGGAGGGGGTACTACATATCAGTAATGTTCCCTTTACTTGCACTATTGTTCCATTTATAAAAAACAGGGGTTTTATTTGAGTTTCTGAGGACAGATACAAATATTCAACGATGAGAATCGTTACCTTTTTATATCGCTTGGCGGGTAACCAAATTCTTCTTTGAAGCATCTGGTAAAGTATGCCGGACTTGAAAATCCGAGAGAATATGCTATTTCAGAAATATTTCCTGTCTTCTCTTCAATCATCTTTTTTGCTTTCGACAACTTTACTGTTCTGACATATAAGGTTGCCGATTTTCCGGTCAATGCTTTTAATTTTCTATGCAATTGAGTTCTACTCATTGCCACTTCACTGCAGAATCCTTCCATATTAAATTCTTCCTCGGAAATGTGCTTCTCAATTACTTCTCCAACTTTAATCATAAATTTCTCATCTAAACTTGTTCCCTTTTTGCCATCAGGCTTTAATACATATTCCAGCTTACTGTACTTTGCCTGCAATTTCCTTCTGATTTTAATCAGGTTTTCAATTCTTGCCCGTAACTCTCTGACATCAAAAGGTTTGGTCAGGTAATCATCGGCTCCTGTTTCTAATCCTTCAATTTTATTTTCCTGTCCCGATCTTGCAGTCAATAAAATAATCGGAATGTGACTGGTCTTCTCGTTATTCTTTAAAATTCTAACTAATTCATTACCGTCCGTTTTCGGCATCATCATATCGGATATAATAAGATCAGGAATAATTTTCTGTGCTTTTCTTACTCCCTGTTCTCCGTTTACTGCTTCTTCAACAAGATAACCATCACCCAGCGATTCTTTTATGTATTCTCTCATATCATAATTATCTTCAACAACCAGGATTATCGTTTTCTCTTCCAACTGATCTTTTATCACCTCATCATTAATATTTATTGCAATTGAATCAGTCGCGGTTTTACTAAGCGAAGATGTGTAAACTTCCTGTTCAAAAGGAAGAATTGGTGGTTCTGTTTTTTCCTTTTCAATTATCTCATCATCCTTCAGATGAGAACTTCCCAGCGGGAGAGTTACCATAAATTCCGTCCAGTTTACCTGTCCGGCAGGCAGACCTGTCACGGCTTTATCAGGATCGCCTATTTTACTTTCCACATCAATCTTTCCATGGTGAAGTTCTACCAATTCCTTTGTCAAAGCCAATCCAATTCCTGTACCTTCATGCTCTTTTGTAAATGAACTATCTACTTGATAAAACCGATCAAACAGTTTTGGTATTTCTTCCTGAGGTATTCCAATTCCTGTATCTTTTATTTTTATTTCTACCGTTCCGGCTTTATTGGGATTCTTTATTTCTTTTATTGATACTGTAACCATTTCTTCTTCCGGGGTAAACTTGAATGCATTTGATAAAAGGTTCGTCAGTATCTTCATCATTTTTTCTCTGTCAAAGTATAATTCTATAAAATCTTTTTCCGGCAGCAGTTTCAGAGTGATATCCTTTGATTCTGCTAATGACTCGAAAGATAGAGCAACTCCTTTTACAAATGAAACAATGTTCCCTTTCGAAGCTTCGAGTTTTAGTTTTCCGGATTCTAATTTTGAGAGATCAAGCAATTGATTGATAAGCTGCAATAATCTCCTCGAATTTCTCTTAATTATATTTGCATCTTTTTTAATATCATCTGAAGTATCTGAAATAATCTTTTCTGCGGGTCCGAGTATTAAAGTGAGCGGTGTTCTAAACTCATGAGAAATATTTGCAAAGAATCGTGATTTTATTTTCTCTGTTTCTTCTTTTTCTATCAATACAGCTTTATCAACTTTAACCTGGTTCTTGTAGGATATTCTGTTCATCTCATAACGTCTTATTCCATACAGAGCAAAGATGAAAAAACCAGCATACAATACATATGCCCACCAGGTTTTCCAGAAAGGCGGTGAAATAATTATTGCAATTGAAGTTCCTTCTTCATTCCATACACCATCGTTGTTTGATCCTTTAACTCTAAAGATATATTCTCCTGGTCCCAGATTCGGATATGATGCGAAACGTCTTGTGCCTGAATAGACCCAATCTTTATCTACTCCTTCCATCTTGTGAGCATACTGATTTCTTTCCGGGCTTATATAACTTAAAGCAATAAATTCAAACGATAAAAAGTTTTCGTTGTATGATAAATTTATTTCTTTTCCAAAAGAGACAGGTTCATCGAATTTTCTAATAGCTGTTATCACAATTGGGGGTATGAAAGGATTATTTTTGATGCTGTCCGGGTGAAACCTGAAGACTGCGCCTGGGGATCCAAAATACATTTCACCATTTTCGGTTTTACAGCCATTATTCATGTAAAATCCATTCTCCGGTAAACCATATGACACATCATAATTTTGAAATTGCTTTGTATTTGTATTAAACTTTGAAATACCTTTCCGGGTGCTTAACCAATAATTACCTCGATCATCATTAAGAATCCACCATACCACATTATGAGGCAAACCATTTCTCTCATCAAAAAAATTAAATTTTTTTGTCGAACGATTATATATTCCAAGTCCGTTGTTTGTACCAAGGTATAAAGATCCTGTTTTATCTTCAAGGATGCTTAAAACAACATTGCATTTAATAGTTTCAGGATTTCCCGGATCGTAAATATAATTTTTAACAACTATATTTTTTGCAGGATCATAACATATTAATCCTCCTTCCATTGTGCCGATCCACAATAAACCTGAACTATCTAGACAAAAATCGAATATTGAATTAACTGCCTGTAAAATTTTCGTAATTAAATTTCTATCAGGATCAATTTTATATACACCTCCACCCACAGTTCCAATCCAAATATTACCATCAGGAGTTTTACATAAGCAATTAACACTTTTATCTAATTCCCGTCCGGAAGAATCATAAAAATTTGTTATACGACCGTTAACACCACGCTTGTAGATACCGCCAGACGCTTTGCCTATCCATAAATCTCCCGACTCTTCTTCTGAAACTAGAAAATCTTTCCCAAATGAATAAGGAATAATCTGTTCAGTCTTTGGATTAAATTTATTCCATCCCTTTGACGTTCCAATCCAAAGCATATCGTTGTTTCCTTTAACGATATTATAAACTTCATTAAATAAATATTTTTTGAATGGTTGTTTTGTGCGGTTAATTTTGTTTACGCCACCATGACGTGTTGCAATCCAGATTGTACCAGACCGCTCACAATAAACTGAAGTTACAGTGTTGATACTTAAAGTATGCGGATCATTATCATCATGAAGATAGTGAATGATTTTTTTTCTCTCATATCTAAAGAATATAGACCATACAGCCAACTGCCAGCCCAAATGTTTCCGGATTCATCTTCACAAATTGATGAAATTGAATTACCGTTTTCTTTAATATAGGGAGTAAAGGTTCCTACTTTTTGATCGAACACAACTATGCCCTCACGTGTTCCTAACCAAAGAATGCCGGACCTATCTTCGAATATAGTATTGACCCAACAATTAGACCCCTCACTTTTATTATTTGGATCATACCAAAAATGTATGAACTTCCTGGTTTTTCTATCCAGCTTATCAAGACCTCTACCTGTACCAAACCAAAGTGATCCGGCTTTATCCTCAAGTATTGCACTTACAATATTGCTGCTGATACTTCCGGGATCTTTGTTATCATTGCTAATGCTTATAAACTTACCCGAATTTTTATCAAACTTATTTAAACCATCGATAGTGCCAACCCAAAGAATTCCATCTTTATCTTCGCAAATTGAAAGTACATAGTTATTCGATTCCGTTTCCTTATTCGGTGGATGAGGCTTGTAGTGCTTAAATACACCGGTTGTTTTGTTAAACTTCTCAATTCCGCGCCGGGTACCAATCCATATATTTCCTTCTTTGTCTTCATATAGTGTATTAACAAATTGATTATTAATACTATTCGGGTTATCCGGTTCCTGCTTATATGCTGTAAAATTGTAACCATCGTACTTCTCTATACCACTCCAGGTGCCAAACCATAAAAAGCCAGTTTCGTCCTGGATTACAGAATTAATATTTGTTTCATACGTTCCCTGATCGATGGAGAAATGCTCGAAAGTTATCTCTGAATTTTGTGAATATGTCTGGTGCGAAAAAGTAAAAATAATTATTAGAATAAAAGCACAAAATCGAATCGGGCGCAGATATGCATTACATAAAAGTAAGCGGGATTGCAATGCTCTATTTATTCGAACTTCATACATCAAGGTTTTTTAATTGATAATTGCTTAATCTGAAAAATAGAATGAGATTAATGGAAAGATTCTTTTTCAGCCGCAAGAATATAATCAGAAAAATATTGTTGTGTCAAGTAAATATTATGCTGAATTGAAGGCGCATTGCGCCATAAATAAAGTAACCCAGAGCAATTTGGGTTAAGGTCGTTGCG
>JAVHOU010000011.1:0-26683 GCA_036170275.1 Ignavibacteriaceae bacterium | reverse complement strand
CTGATTCCCAAAATAATATCTTCATTCAGCCTATATCTAAAATCAATTACCGGCGAATAGAGGTGCTGAATTTCAAAAGATTTATTTTTTATTACGATGTCAGATGAATTGGGGTTTAAAAAAATTTGTGCCGATGTTATATAATCTCCACCAAGAAAGAAACTAAAATTCTTCCCATTGTTTTGGGCAAATGTAAAAGTGTTTATTACGAAGAAAATAAAAACGATACGAAGTGTCATTATTTTTAATTTGATATTTAATCCATTTAAAGATTAACAACATTTCAGAAAAAAGAAAACCCCCAAAAAATGCTGCTTGCAAAATTTGGGGGTTATTTAAATCTTAGATTTATCTATTGACGATAAAAAAGATAACGGTTATCTATAATATCGGCACTTTTCTTAATATCAGTAACCCATTGGTTTAAGAAACGACTTCGTTTTTCTTGAAAAAGCATGTTACGAATATTTGAACTTTGTGCAGAATAAATAGTTTTATCAAATGGTGTACGTTTGCTTACCTTGATTAGATAATATCCTCGTAAGCCTTTAACAGGTTCCGAAATTTTATTTACATCCAGTTTTTGTGCAGCATTAATAAATCCATAATCCCTGCCAATGTTTGGAATTGTAGATGCAGGAGTAAAGCTGCCCGTTTGCTGCACCATTATTCTAGAGTCAATTGAAGAAACTTTATTAAGATCGCCTCCAATTTTTTTGAAAAGATTTTCTGCCATACCTTTTATCTTTTCAAATTTCATTTCTCTCATAACAATTGGCTTTAATTGTCCTTTTACTTCATCAAAAGGTCTGAATTTTTCAGAAGTACTTTCTGTGATTTTCACAACAACATAGCCGCTTGGAACTTTAAATGGATCGCCAATAGAGTTTACACTGTTTGCAAATGCAAATTTTACAAGTCTCTCACTTGTTCCAATTGATGGGATAGAGCCAGTATTCTCTGTGAATAAAGGGGTTTCCTGCACTTTATAATTCAACAGCTTAGTTTCCTGATCAAAATCATTTTTCTTTGCGAGATATGAAAAATCATTTGCATTATTATAATTTCGATCTTTACTGCTTGCTGATTGTTTAATCTTATTTACAATTTTTTCTACAACATACTTTTTATCAGTTCTATCTGTTACTTTTATTATATGATATCCATAATTTGTTTTGATAGGTTTTTGAACTTCTCCAACTTTTCCATTAAAGCAAGCATTTTCAAATTCTTTAACCATCATTCCTTTAGCAAAATAACCGAGATCACCGCCCTTTTTTGCGCTGCCCTGGTCCGTAGAAAATTCTTTAGCTAATGCACTAAAATTTTCACCTGCATCTAATCTATTATATAACTTATTTGCTTCTTCTAGATTCTTTTCATCACTACCAAATTGGTTTATCAAAATATGAGAAGCTTTTGCAAAAACATCTTTTGAGGTAACACTACCAAAGTACTTGTAAAGTACAAATCCTTCTGGTGCAGCAAATGGTCCAACAATATTTCCCGTTGCAGATTTATTAAAAGCTGATACTATTTCTCCAGTTAGAGCCTGGACAGATAGCGTATCTTTTGAATAAGGAGTTTCAGAATAAATTTTGATTAATTGTTCAAATCCTAATGTGTCACCGGCAGAGATTGTGTTTTTTACATTAGCTAAATTTTTAAAAACCATTTGTGAGTCTTCTGTTGAAGGGATGTTTTGAAATAAAACAAATTTCAATTTCCTTTGTGGTAAAACTTTATAGTTATTTAAGTTTTTTTCATAATAAGTTTTTAAATCTTCATCGGTTATTTTAATATCAGCATCATTAATCAAGTTTAAATCAACTAATGCGTAATCAGCTTCAATATTTGTATTCTGATCTAAAAATCTTCTTTTAACTTCATCTTCACCAACTGTTACTGAGGCAAGAATCATGCTTTGTAGTTTTTGTGTTAATCTTGATTGGCGAACTAACTCTTCTGCTTGAACTAAAGCTTGCTTATTTCGTGCATCAAAAAGTGCATCTTCATAAAGTTGTCTGTTAAAATTTCCAAGTGAATCAACAAAATTTCTTTTTAAGAATTCAGGTGGATTTTCACCAAGTATTATATCCTTTACTTCCTGATCAGAAACTTTAATTCCATATTCTTTAATTAACTGAGAAAATATTTTTTGTGTAACAACTGCATCCCAAACCTGATCTCTCAGTTGATCAACTTGACTATCATCTAAATCAGCACCGGACTGTTTTTTCTGATTCTCAATCTGCTGATCAAGAGCTGTTTGAAATTCCTGATAAGTAATATTTTCACCGTTAACCGATCCGATATTATTTGTTCGTCCGCCTCCAAGTGCTTGAAGAACATTTGAGTCGGATATAACCATAAACAAAACGAATAATCCGCCTACTGTTAGAATGAATGCAGGAGCTAAACTCCTCATTTTGGCCATCATAGCCATAATTTCTATATCTCCGTATTAATAAACATTGAAAATTTAAGCCGCTTAAAATAGACACATCGAGCTTAAAAAACAATTATAAAACTGCTAATAAATTCTGGAATAAAGCTTTTTTAATACTAAGATAAATCTTTGTAATTTAACATTATCCGTTAAAATTGATTTCCATATTCATCAAAAATATTTTTTGATGGATTGAATTTAAAAGAGAGGTGACTATTTGTTAAATAATACTAATTTTTTAGAAAGCGTTCCAATCTTTTCGGAATTGGATAGCGATACACTTGAAAAGATTGTGAAATCCGGGGTAACACAGACCTTTAAAAAAAATTCTATAATTCTCTCCGAAGAAGAATCGGGATCTGCCCTTTTTGTAATAGTAGAAGGCAAAGTTAAAGTATCAAGATCAAGCGGTGATGATAAGGAAGTGATTCTTGCAATTCTTAATGAATCAGATTTTTTTGGTGAGATGTCGCTTTTAGATGGTATGGCAAGATCAGCAACAGTTACTGCCATTGAAGATTCGAAACTATTTATAATTCAAAGAACAGAATTTTTAGATCTTTTAAAAAAGTATCCCGACGTATCAATTGCTTTACTTACTGAGTTAACAAAGAGACTCAGGGCTTCATCAATGAAAGTTAAAGCTTTATCACTTAAAGATGCTGAAGGCAAAGTTGCAACTGTACTTTTGCAATTAGCAGATGATATTGGCAAAATAAGACAGGGAATTGTTGAAATTGATCATCTCCCATTTCAACAGGAATTAGCAAATATGGCAGGCACTTCACGCGAGACTATTTCACGCACTTTACATTCTTTTGCAAAAAAAGGTTTGATAGAATTAGATGGATCAAAGCTTAGAATTATTGATTATGAAAAATTTAAAGAAATGTTTGATTAATTATGAATCGTAAAACTGATTTACATATGCACACTCTGTATTCTGATGGTCAGCATTCACCTGAAGAATTAATTGATAAAGTTAAAGAAGCTAGGATCGATTTAATTAGTATTACTGATCACGATACTGTCGATGGAATAGAAGAAAGTATTGAGATCGGGCAAAAATATGGTGTGGAAGTAATCTCAGGACTCGAAATCAGCTCGGATATCAGAGATCGGGAAGTTCATATACTTGCTTATTTTATTGATCCAAACAATAAAGAGTTGGAAGAATACCTTAAATTCTTTAGAGCTGAAAGAATAAAACGTGCTCAACGTATTGCAGAAAAATTAAATGCGTTGGGATTAGAAATTAATTTAGCCGATATAATGAAGATCGCTCAAAATTCCGCTGTAGGCAGACCACATATTGCTAAGGCAATGGTAAAAAATGGATTGGTTTCAAATTATTTTGAAGCCTTCAGTAAATATATCGGTAACGGCTGTCCTGCTTACGAAAGAAAAGTTCATCTATCACCAAGAAGTGCATTTAAGATAATTAGCGATGCAGGCGGTCTTTCATTTATCGCACACCCTGGAAATTTACCCGATGCAATTATGGTAGAATTAATTGAAGCCGGACTTGATGGTATTGAAGTTTTGCATCCTTCTCATTTACCTTATCAAGTAAAACATTATCGCGGAATTGTTAATGAATTTTTCTTATTAGAAAGCGGCGGCTCTGATTTTCATGGCGGTGAAAGAAATGATTATGGAAACTTAGGTAAGTTTTCGATTGGTATGCCTAAAGTTGAAGCAATGAGAAAACAGCTTTTGAGAAATTCAGCCTAGTTATTAGACCTACTATTGAAGAATTAGATTGTACCACAAAATATTTTCAATCTAATACAAACAGAAAAAATTTTAGACTTTTAATGAATAATATTTTTTTTAACTTCCCATTAAAACTAGAGAGATTATAGATAAATCTGTTACCGCTATTAAATTTAACCAGGATCTAAAATGAAATTTATCGTATCTCTCATTGTCATATTATTCTTTTCTGCAAATTCATTTGCCCAGCAATTTTCTAATTGGAAAAATTATACTGATATGAAAGTAACCAATGATTTGGTTCTTTCAACTCAAGGGGTGTGGGCTGCTACGCAAGGTGGAGCATATTTTTATAATCCTTCAGACAACACATTTAAAACTTTTAGTAAAGCTGAAGGATTGAATGGAACTTCACTTACATCTATTGGAATTGATTCGTATAATAAAATTTGGTTCGGAAGTGCAAATGGAATGATAGATATTTTTGACCCATCAACAAATTCTTTTCATTCCATTTTAGATATTTTCAATTCCGATAAAACAAATAAACAAATAAATGATATTTCAGTTTCTGGTGATACGGTTTTTATCGCTACCGATTTTGGAATATCACTTATTGATTCAAAGAATTACTCCTTCTATGATACCTTTTTTAAGTTTGGAAATTTTTCTTCAAATATTAGGGTTAATAGTATTCTTGTATCCAACCTGATTTACGCTGCAACTGATGCAGGTGTGGCTATTCAAAAATTAGGTGCTAAAAATTTATCCGCACCAGAATCCTGGAATGTTTTTAATCAAACAAACGGTTTGCCAACTGGTGGAATAAATAAATTAGTACTTTTTAATAATACGTTAATTGCTGGTACAAATCAGGGTTTATATATTTTTGATGGATCAGCCTGGCAAACTTATTTAGGGGTGACTAATCTTCAGATTATAGATTTATTAACTGTCGGATCTACTTTATATGTATTATCACCATCCATGGTTTATATGTCAGATGGTTCTTCAATTTCTGAAATGACTGCATTATCAAATATTCCTTCCAAATTAGCTTACTCAAATGATGCAGGAATTTTGGTTGCAACAAATAAAGGATTACTAAAACAAAATAATTTAATCTTCCCTAACGGTCCTGCGGCAAATCAGTTTCCTAATATGATCGTTGATAAAAATGGGAACTTGTGGTCTGCAAGCGGGAAAGATCTTGGCGGTGTTGGATTTTACAATTACAACGGAATTGAATGGAAAACTTATGACGTTGAACATTATCCGGAACTACTTCAAAACGGTTACTATGAAATATATGTATCAAGTGATAACACAATCTTTGCTGGTAATTGGGGACAAGGTTTTGCAAAATTAAAAAATAATAAGATTGATAGGTTTGATGCCCAAAATACACAGCTAATCGGAATACCAATAAATAATAATTTTATCGTTATCACCGGATTTGCAGAGGATACTAAAAATAATTTATGGATTTTAAATTACTGGCCTGCTGATAGAAAAACTTTAAGTATGCTTACACCAGACAGCACCTGGTATTTTTTCACTATCCCCGCTGAACAAAACCAAATTATTGAAAAACATTATAAACTTCTTATTGATCAGAATGAAACCAAGTGGTACATCTCTCAAGATGCAGCCAGATCCGGTTTATTTTACTTTAATGAAAAAGGAACTTACCTTGATGCTTCAGATGATGTGTCTGGTTACCTTACTACATCAAATGGATTGACTAATAATTCGATTTCTGATATTGCAATTGATAGAAGAGAAGATCTTTGGGTTGGAACAAGTTTAGGTGTTAATATACTTACAAATCTTAATAGTGTATTAACATCCGCCAATCCTCAATTCAGAATCACTTCATCTTTTTCAGTTAGACAGCAAACTATTAATGCAATTGCTGTTGATCCTTTAAATCAAAAATGGGTGGGATCAAATGAAGGATTATTTTTGTTAAGCACTGATGGAACACAACTTCTTGCAACCTTAAATTCTAAAAATAGTCCACTTCTCTCCGATAAAATTCAAAGCCTGACCATCGATGAAAAAACAGGTAGAGTATATGTAGGCACTGATGCAGGATTAACGTCCTTCGATACACCGGCAATTCTACCGGTAGAAAGTTTCAATGGATTAAATATTTATCCAAATCCTTTTATCATTAAAGATGGAAATCAGCTTGCAACAATTGATGGATTGATTAGGGATACGGATATTAAAGTAATAACCATTTCAGGAAAATTAGTTCGTGCATTTTCATCTCCCGGCGGGCGCACAGCTTTTTGGGATGGACGTGATGATAATGGCAATTTAGTTAACAGCGGCGTTTACATCGTTATCGCTTTTGATCAGGAAGGCAACAGCGTTGAAACTGGTAAAATCGCAGTGCTTAGAGAATAGCTTTATCTTCAATGATTAGTCTTATAAATCTTTCACTTCAATTTGGCGGTAAATATCTTTTTAAAGATGTTAACTATAGAATTTCTTCCGGCGACAAAATTTCTTTGGTCGGAGCTAATGGAACCGGCAAGTCTTCCCTTCTAAAAATTATTGCCGGCAAACTTGAACCTGAATCGGGACAAGTACATAAACAAAAACGCATTTCAATCGGCTACCTGCCGCAAGAAAATGTTACGCACGTTGGTAAAACATTATTAGAAGAAGCATCTTCAGCGTTATCAGACATTATTGAACTTCAAAATAAAGAAACCGAAATTACCGAAGCATTAAATAATCCCGAACTTACTGATGAAGAGATAATGGATTTTGCTCATCAGCTTGGAGAAGTTCATCATATGCTGGAAGGATTGGACTCTTACTCCGCTGAATCTAAAGTTGAAAAAATTTTATTGGGACTTGGATTTGCTGAAGAAGATTTTAATCGGTTAACAAATCAGTTTTCCGGCGGCTGGCAAATGAGAATTGCACTTGCAAAAATTCTTATCTCACAAAATGATATTCTTTTGCTTGATGAACCTACAAATCATCTTGATATTGATTCACTTGAATGGCTAATTGATTTTCTTAAAGCTTACAAAGGCGGTTTGCTGATTGTATCGCACGATAAAAATTTTGTTAACCAGGTTACTAATCGAACTTTAGAAATTTTTCTCGGTAAGTTTTTTACGTTTAAAGGTGATTATGATTCTTACATCAAGTATAAAATTGAGCGTGATGAATTAGCTGTTCATCAGTTTGATCAGCAGCAGAAGAAATTGAAAGAAACACAAAAGTTTATTGAACGGTTTAGATACAAAGCTACAAAATCCCGACAGGTACAAAGCAGAATAAAACAGCTTGAAAAAGTTGAACTTATAGAATTGCCAGAAGATAAAAGTGAAATTAGTATTCGATTCCCTGTGCCGCCGCAAAGTGGCAGGACACCAATAAAATTAATCTCTATCCATAAATCTTATGGAGATAAAAAAGTTTTTGAAGGAATTAATTTTGAAATAGAGAAAGGTGAAAAGATTGCTTTTGTTGGACCAAATGGCGCTGGTAAATCTACATTGGCAAAAATAATATCCGGCGTAATCGATTTTAATTCCGGTGAAAGAATTTTAGGACACAATACCATTGTATCTTATTACGCACAGGATGTAGCTGATAATCTTAATCCTGATTTGGATCTAATCGAAACGGTGGACGGAATTGCCGAAAATAAAACAGTCGGACAGTTGCGCTCGCTTCTTGGTTCTTTTCTTTTTTCCGGTGATGATGTATTTAAAAAAGTTGGCGTGCTTTCCGGCGGTGAAAAAAGCAGAGTTGCACTCTGTAAAATTTTATTAACCAAAGCTAATTTTATTATACTTGATGAACCTACAAACCACCTTGATTATACTTCAAAACTTATTCTTCAAAAAGCATTGCTGGATTTTAACGGAACGCTTATTCTTGTTTCACACGATGTTGATTTTTTAAGACCGATCGCGACAAAAATAATTGATATCCGGAAGGGAAAACTAAAAACATATTTAGGCGATATAGATTATTTCCTTTCAAAACGGGAATTATCATCACTTGAAAGAGACGCAGTAGTATTTGAAAAGAAAGAAAAAGTTACTTCTACAAATCGTAAAGAACAAAAAAGGATTGAAGCCGAACTACGACAGCAAAAACACAAGGCTACTAAAGATTTAGCAAAAGAAATTTCACGGTGTGAAGTCAAGATTATTTCTTTCGAAAAAGAAGTAAAAGATTTGGGAAATAAATTAGCTGATCCTAATATTTACATCGATGGTGATGTTGCAAAAGATATTACAAATAAATTTAATAAAGCTAAATCGGAACTTGATTCAGCAACAAAAAAATGGGAAGAACTAAGCGAAAAACTTTTTGAAATTCAATCGCAATTCAATAATTAAAGTTGAATGTCTCAGAATTCAAATATAGGTTTGTCATTCCCACGAAAGTGGGAATCCATTTTGTTTTATGTCCGTTAGCTACCAGATTGGATGCCCGTTTTCACAGGAATGACATAAATACGTTGACTTTTAAAACTGCCTACTTTTCTAAATTTTAATACCTAAAAACTCTTCAGCCAAAGCCAAGCCGCCATAAATTGCTGCATCATCACCAAGCTTTGAAGAAACAATTTTAATCCCTTTTGCCGAAGCATCTAAAACATGATTATTAAATTCTTTTCTTATTAATGGCATCATAAAATCACCAAGAGCCTCAATCACTCCGCCGCCTAGAACGATCATATCAAAGTTCATAAGATTAGCAATACTACCAAGAACATCTCCGATAATTTCGCAAGCTGCGGTAATTCGTTTAGTAACAACTTTATCTTTTCTATCAATTGCATTTCTTAATGCACCGCTTTTAATTCTTTGATTGGATTTTATTAAATCTGAAAGAACACTTTTCTTTTTTAATTTTTTAACATCATTAATAATGTTATTAACGATTGCAGTTCTACTCGCAAGAGTTTCAAAACATCCTCTCTTTCCGCATCCGCATTTAGGTCCATTCTTTTGGACAAGCACATGCCCTATCTCACCGGCAACAAAATTAAATCCACGATAAATTTTTTCGTTTATAATTATACCACCACCAATCCCAGTTCCAATAAAAACAGCCAGCATATTTTCAGATTTTTTCCCGATTCCATAACTTTTAATTCCAAGAGCACCAAGATTAACATCGTTCTCCAGAAGAACCGGATAAGGAATTAATTTTTCAAGTTCTGATTTCATTTTATAGTTTTTAATTCTAAGGTTTGGAGCAAAACCAATTATGCCTGTTATTGGATTTACAGATCCCGGCACACCCAAACAAACTGCTGCAATATTTTCCTTTTTAAGTTTAGATTCCGCAACAACTTTTTTAACAATTTCTGCTATATCTTTAACATAAGTTTTTGTTCCGCTGTTTATGTTTGTCGGTTTTTTCTGGCGGGCTATAATTCCCTTTTTTGAATTGAGCACAGAAGCAAGGATTTTAGTTCCACCCATATCTACACTTACAATATATTTTTCTTGCACTGTTTTCTCCTTGGATTTTCAATTGGAAAGTTTACATCAGAAAACTATAAGTTATTTTTTTCTTAAACAAATTGATTTAAAATTTTGCCGTATAATTTTGCTATTTTGCCATCGATTATATCCGTTAATATTTTAGCTTATGTAAAAAAGCTAAACCTTGAAGGTTTTACTCGAAAATAAATGTGATGTTATTATTAAACAAAGCTAAGTTAGAAAAACCTTCAAGGTTATCAATACTATGCGGAATATGAGTTGATATGAATAAAGTTTTACCCCTAAAAAGATTTGGTCAGAATTATCTGCAAGATCAGAATATCATTAGAAAGATAATTGCTGAAATTGATCCAAAAGAAAATGAATCAATAATTGAAATTGGACCCGGGCAAGGTGCGCTTACGCAAAATCTTTTGAAGAGTAAAGCAAAGCTTACAGCAATCGAAATAGACAAAAGAGTAATTGATGATCTTAAAAATCGTTTTGCAGATTTAATTCTACTACAGAATGATTTTTTAGAATTAGATTTAAAACGGTTCATTACACTGGAAAATCAAAAACTTCGTGTGGTTGGAAATATTCCTTACAACATAACTTCCCCAATTCTTTTCAAGCTTTTTGAAAACAACACTATTGTCAACGATGCAATCTTTATGGTTCAATACGAAGTTGCTAAAAGAATGACTGCAAAAATGGGGTCAAAAGATTACGGAATACTTTCGGTTCTTCTTGAGTATTTTGGGAAAACAAAATTATGCTTCAAAGTTTCACCTAATGTTTTTTATCCTAAACCAAATGTGCATTCTGCTGTTGTTCATATATTCTTTAATGATAAGAGAGACAATTCAGAATTTAATTTGATGTTTAAATCTATTGTAAAATCTTCTTTTGGAAATCGCAGAAAAACACTAAAAAATTCACTAAGCAATGGTATATTTGCCGAAGTAAATTTCAGCGGGTGCGATATTGACCTTTCTCTGCGCGCCGAACAGCTTAACGTTGGTGATTTCATCAAACTTGCTGAGTTTGCCAGCAATAAATAATCCTGTTATTTTAATTAACATTGATTAATGGAAAAAATAAAAATCTTAATAAAAAAATTAAAAGCTTTTGATGTTGTAGTTATCAGCTTTTCAATTCTTTTAATTTTACTTCATGTAATCTTTCACGGAAAGATAGAAAATTCCTTAACCTGGATTTTTATCAATTTGGTTGTAATAAGTGTTGCCTCCGTCATATCATATCTTGAAGCAATTAGCGAGCAAAAAGTCTGGCGCATAATTCATTACTGGTACATTGCCCCAATTATCTTACTAACATTTCGCCAATTATTTTTTATGGTTAAGCCTATCCGCGTATATGATTTCGATGATTGGTTTATAGCTATCGATCACTGGATGCTTGGAACTAACCCGACACAATTTTTATATCAATTTTCTCATCCGGTTCTAACAGAAATTTTGCAAATAGTTTATGGAATGTTTTATCTTCTTCCGATAATCCTTGGATTATCATTACTGAATAAAAATAGATTTGTAGCATTAGATTTTGCACTGTTCTCAGTTATCTATGGATTTTTTCTATCTTATTTAGGATACTTTTCTCTGCCTGGAATAGGTCCACGTTTTACGTTGCATGATTTTAATACGATAAACCAAACACTTCCCGGGCTATTTCTAACAAATCCCTTAAGGGAAATGACAAACGCTGGAGAAGGAATTCCCTTTGGAACTCTGAATCCCGCTTCTGTTGTTCAGCGTGATGTCTTTCCGAGTGGTCATACGATGATAACATTAATTGTAATGTATCTTTCAATAAAATTAAAAAGCCGCAGCCGATATTTTTTCATTCCCATTGGATCATTATTGATTTTAGCTACAGTATATCTCTGGTATCATTATGTAATTGATTTGATTGGCGGATTGGCATTTATGATTTTTTCGATGTGGAGTGGAAAAATATTTTTTAACTGGTGGCAAAGAAAAATCGGGAAAGAAGTATTTGAATATGAAAAGCATTGATTGAAATGAGTGAGAAAAAAAAACAAGTAAAATTAATGTTTGATAATATTGCAGGTAGATATGATTTTCTTAATCACTTCTTAAGCTTCGGGTTGGATTTTTACTGGAGAAAAAAATCGCTGAAACTTACCGGATTAAATTCAAAATCAATCTTGCTGGATGTTGCTTGCGGAACAGGTGATGTTGCAATACAAGCTAAGAAAATGGGAGTTCAAAAAATTTATGGTGCTGATTTTTCTTTTAATATGTTGAGCTTGTTTGATAAAAAATCTAATTGGATTGATGGAAAACTTGTGCAAATGGTTGCTGAAAATATTCCATTTAAAGATGAATCTGTAACAAACATAACTGTAGCATTTGGAGTTAGAAATTTTTATGATATTCAGGAAGGATTTAATTCTTTCTATCGAATACTTAAACCAATGGGAAAAGCAACTGTAATAGAATTCAGAATGCCATCGAACAAAATTATTAAAAGTATTTACAGATTTTATTTTAAAAATATTTTACCGGTTTTGGGCGGAATTATTTCGGGTGATAAAGCTGCTTACACCTACCTGCCTGATTCTGTTGAGGAATTTGATGAAAAAATTAATCTTGAAAAACTTTTAAGGAATTCAGGATTTAAAGAAATCAAAAAGTATAATTTTACTTTTCAAACAGTGCAGGTTATGATTGCAACAAAGTGAAGGCTATGTTAAACCAAAAACTTTTTTAGTTCTTTAAATGCATTTAGTCTGTGACTAATTTTATTTTTTTCTTCGTGAGAAAGTTCAGCCATTGTTTTATCATATCCATTAGGAATAAATAAAGGATCATAACCAAATCCATTTTTGCCTCGCGGGTTATTAATTATGTTTCCTCTTACTTCACCAATTGCTGATTTGAATTCCTTTCCATCGTAGTAAACCGCGGCACAAACAAACCTTCCCGGATGCGGTTCAGGATATTTCGAAAGTTTTTTAAAAAGTTTTAAATTATTTTGTTCATCATCAGAATTTTTACCTGCGTATCTTGCGGAATAAATTCCGGGCTCGCTATTTAGTTGAAATGATTCTAATCCAGAATCATCACCAATACTTGGAATACCAAATTTTTCAAAAGCAGCTTTAACTTTTAGTTCAGCGTTTTCTAAAAATGTTGTTCCCGTTTCATTAACATCAGGATAATCATCATAATCCAGAAAGGATAAAATTTCTAAATCAATATCTTTAAGAATTTCCTTAACATCATTTAGTTTGCCTTTGTTTGTTGTAGCAAGAAGAATCTGCTTCATTATTTCTGTACTCTCTTCAACAATTTTTTCAATTCCTCTTTTGATTTTTGATTTAACTCTGGTTGATCATATAAAAATGATTTTTTGTTTAGCACTTTCCACTCCCCTTCAATCATAACAGAATGAACACAATCATTTGAAGATGAATAAACTATATCAGAATAAACTGATTCATCATCATCCGAAATTGAATGTGAATTTGTTGATAAATCTAAAAGTACTACATCTGCTTTTTTCCCAACTTCAATACTTCCAATTTCATTTTGCAGATGCAATGCTTTCGCGCCTTCAATCGTAGCAAGTTTAAAAACTGTTTTTGCATTCATCGCAGTTGGACCGTGAATTGGTTTTTGAATCAAAGCTGCCAATCTCATCTCATTGAATACACTTAGATTGTTATTGCAAGGAGCTCCGTCTGCACCGAGTGAAACAGAAATTCCTTTACCTAAATATTTTGGAATGTTTGCGATTCCAGAACCAAGTTTTAAATTTGATGAAGGACAATGAGAAACTCGTACATCATTCTTTTTCAGCAACTCAGTTTCTTTATCATTAACGTGAATGCAATGAGCAAGAACCGAATGATCGTCAATTACGCCGATCGAATCAAAGTACTCGATGTTTTCTTTGTTGTGTCTCCGTTTAACTTCCGCAATTTCACTTTTATTTTCTGAAGAGTGAGTGTGATACAAGCTGCCCGGAAAATCTTTTTTCATTTCAAAAGATTCTTTAAGAAGTTTTTCTGAACAGGACAAGACAAATCTCGGTGCAAATCCGTACTTAATTTTTCCGTTTGAAGTATTATGAAATGTTTTTGCTAATTGATAAATCTCATTTAATTCAGAATTCGTATCTGATTTAAATTCAGGAAATAAATCATTCTCATCAATCAAACATTTACCTGCGATTGCACGAATTCCTGAATGCTGCAACTCTTCAAAAATAATTTCCTGATGCCGCAATGTTCCCATATCTAATAATGTTGTTGTGCCACTCAAAAGAAGTTCATTTATACCCAAGGTTGTTGAAACAATAAGAGAATTTTCATTATGTGCATTCTCATAAGGAAATATTTTTAACTGCAACCAGTCCAATAGTTCTAAGTCATCAGCTAAGCCGCGAAACAGTGTTTGGCAAAGGTGAATATGAGTTTGAATAAATCCGGGAATTAAAGTAAGATTTTCAAATTGATAAACATCACCTATATGTTTTTTGAAAAGTTGAATATCATTTTTGGCAATTCGAACAATTCGACCATCCTTTATTTCCACAAAATGATTTTTTAGAATTCTATTTTTGCTATCAACAGTAACAATATTTTTTGGTACAATAATCATTATTCGGTTTTCCCTTTTTCTTCAAATATATTATCCATCATTTCAAACGCATATCTTAAATGTGGAATGACGATTGAGCCGCCAACAATTAAAGCAACGTTAAATGTTTCCATCAATTCTTCTCGTGTTGCACCTTCCTGAATTGAACGATCGATGTGATAAAATATGCAATCGTTACAACGTAAAACCATTGAGGCTGATAATCCCATTAACTCTTTTGTCTTTGCATTCAGTGCACCATCAATGTATGCTTTGTTATCAAGAGCAAAGAATTTATTAAAATCCCTAAAACCTGAGTTTAATATTATATCGTTCATTTCTGTTCGATATGCACGGGTTTCTGTTGTAGTTTTTTTCATTTTAGTTTCCTGAATAAATTACTTTTAAACTTAATACCTACTGTTATATGGTAGGTTGCAATTCCCAATAAAGTCATTTCGAAGGAGTCTTCGACTGAGAAATCTGTTCAAATATATTATCCAGATTTCTCCCTTTGGTCGAAATGACAAAAACACTACTTAAGCAACACGACCTAAAGTCGTGTCAATAATAAGTTAAAAATTTACTTTCAAAACTCATCCAAAAATTTATTTTTATCTGCATCATAAGAAACTTCTAATTTGTTTGCCGGAGTATCTGATTCTTCATCTTCCCAATCATATCGTTTAGGCGGATCTACTTTTCTAAAAATAAAAGCAGCTATTATTCCAACAATTGCTCCGGATAAATGTGATTCCCAAGAAACACCTTTTTCAACAGGAAGCACCCCCCAAATTAATCCGCCATATAGAAAAATAACTACCAGAGCCAATGCAATTGATCGATTATCTTTTCTAAATAAACCGCTGAAAAATAAGAACGAGACAAAACCATAAATAATTCCGCTTGCACCGATGTGATAAACTTCTCGTGCAAAAATCCAGACTAAGATTCCTGTTCCAATATAAATTATTGCAAAAACTTTATACGCGACTTTTGGATAGAAATAAAAAATTCCGAGCCCCATTACTATTAAAGGAGCTGTGTTAGAAATCAGATGTGAAAATCCACCATGAATTAATGGCGATGTAATTATTCCAACAAGTCCACTAATATTTCTAGGAAGGATACCAAGTTTGTATGGATATACATCAAACAAGTAGGTAACTAAATAAATTACCCACAACAATAACGGGAAAGTTAAAGGGATGATAAGTTTTCGAAAAAATTCTTTTTTGTTTTGCAAGTAATAATATTTCAGAAGTTCAATTGATGTGTAAAAATAAACTAATAATTTTTTATAGAAAAGTTTATCCACTGACAATGTCATTCCTGCGGAATAATTACACTAATTTTCACAAATTAAAATTATTAAAGGTTTGGTCTGGATTAATTGAAGATTAAAAAAATAAAGTCACTTATTTGAAGAATTTATCAGTTTTTTTCTTATCATATTGAAATAGAAAATATGCTCCTATCATTGGGATGAATAAAAGTAACAGAAACGGGAGTATATTGGCTTTGTTAAATTGTGTATTAATAAAAAAGAAATAGACTAAAATTAATATGTAAGTAACAATGCGAATTGAATATTTTATATACAAGTTCTTCATTAAGATTTCCTTATTATATCCAAGAAAGTGTTTTATCTTCTATTTGATTTTGTTGTGTTAATTCCAGGAATATTTCTTCGAGAGATTGATAGGTTTCTTTTGTTATTTCATTTTTTATTTTATTGCGGATATCTTTAGTTTCTGATTGATATACGATTTTACCTTTATTAATAATTGCAACTTCATCAGACAAATCTTCGATGTAAGAAAGAATATGAGATGTTACTAAAATGGTTTTCCCTTTTTCTCTTAACTGCTTCAGTAGCTTTTTTACTTTAATAACTGTTAGAACATCAAGACTTTCAAAGGGTTCATCCAATATTATCAAATCGGGATCGTATAATAATATTGAAGCTAATGCTATTTTCTTCTGCATTCCTTTAGAATATTTTTCTATCAGCATTTGGCGATGAGCTTCAATTTCAAAGTAATCGAATAATTCATCAATCCTTTTGTGTATTTTCTCTTTATCAATCCCGTAAAGTTCACCAACAAACTGCAGATGTTCTTCTCCTTTTAGATGAATAAATAAATCATCAGTATTTTCATAAAGAATCCCTAATCGTTTCTTTATTTCAATTTCATCTTCTCTAAGCTCTTTACCAAAAATCTTTATAGTACCCGAATTAGGATTTAGTAAATCAGTAATACAATTTAATGTCGTACTTTTTCCTGCGCCATTTGGACCAATAAGTCCGAATATAATTCCAGAAGAAATATTAAAAGTTAAATCATCTAGAACTCTTCTACTTCCAAAAGTCTTTACTACATTTTCTAATTCTAAAACGTTCATTTGAATACCTGGATAATTTTTTCTTTTCGTATTAATAAAAGTTTACCAATTGTTGATAATATTTTTTCTTTGAAATAAAGGAAAAAGATAATAGATAAAAACATACATGTTAAAGCGAGGATTTTATTTACAGAAACTACATAAAATTGAAAGTAACCATAAAACATTAACCAAATAATAATTGCTGCTATTGAAAATACAAAAAGACTAATTAATGAAGTTAGAAATCCACTCATTGCGGTAAAACTAACTTTTTTGGGAAAAAAAATTGACAAAGGGAAAGAAACTAATAGCAGAAATAAATAACTAAACAGAAAAGCAATTTCAAAGAAAATCGCGTCTAATAATTTTGTTTTTGAGATTAACATTATAATTAAGTTACCAAGACTAAGAATTAAAAAATAAAAGTTAGATATAAACATTTTACCTTTTAGGATAGCACTATAGTTGATGGGTCTATAAAAATAATTGATAATAGAATTAGACTCAAAAGAAAAAACATTTGCTGTAAAGCTTAAAACAATCATGGAAATAAATAAAAATGATAATGAAAACTGATCTGTGATATTTTGGTTATACTGTACGAGATCATTTAAAGATGTAACTGGTATAATTACCAGAAAAAACAGAATCATTATATGAGAAGGTGCTGTTCTAATTGAGCGTAGAGTATATGCCACATCTTTTTTAGAAAAGGGATTTACCGCGACATTAATAAATAGTTTTGTAAGAATAGATTTTTTATTACTAAATTTCTGATAAATTTTTCCATAACTTTTTATCTTAAACATTTTAGCGCTGTAAATATTTAATAGAAACAAGATGATATTAAATATTGAAAAATAAGAAATTGCAATTATGAAACAAGAAAAGAAGTTCGTACTTGATTCCAAAAGCACAGTAGCAAAGACACTTGTTGGAAATATTTCGATATACTTTGATACTAATATTAAATTATGTTTATCCGCCAAAAAATCAGGTAAATATTTTAGAACCATTACAAGACTAAAACCTGCCATTAAAGAAAATACCCACGTGATCTTTTTTGCATGCTTTGTAAAACTTAATAAGCCGATTATATTCCTAAACAGATAAATTATGTTAGAAATTGTAAGTAAGAAAAATAAAAGTATAATAAAAACAACCAAATAGTTTATCAAACTATAATTGTTACCCGACAAAAATATCGCACCTAAATAAAGAGGCAAATAGAGCAAGCTGATAATATCAACAACACCATTAATAATTTCATAAAATATTATCCTGTTAAAATTTATTGGATAAAGTAAAAGTGTTCTTAAAAAATTACGAGAATAATCAGATCCGCTTAAGGTAAGTGTTCCAATGATATTAGTAATAAAAATTATTAAAAGAATAATTTCAAAAAGCGAATGAAATAACTCGCTGTTTTTTTCAAAGTTATCTTTAACATATTGAACAATAAATGCACTTGATTGTAATGTATTTAAAAATACAAACAGGAATAAAATGATTGCAATTATTTTAGACCAATTTTCAGATTTAAAAATTGTGTTCTTAAATATTTTATATTTTAATCTTGTTAAAGAATAGATTGCTTTGAGATAATCTGACATTTTATTGATGTAATGAATTATTTAAGGCTGTTAATTAATTTTAACAGCCTTTAAGTAATTGCTTTATTGAAAAAATTATCTAAAACTACACAAAAGTACACCACCTAAAGCCCCGCAAACCCAACCACACAGCAAAGTTCCACCAATCATAGCTACGGCACAAGCTAAATCACCACCATTAATTTGTTCCATTTGAGTTACATTTAGTTCTTTCATAAGAAACTCCTAAAAATAAGTTAAAAATTATTAATAATGTCCCACGGCTGAGGACGATTTATTTGTGCCGCTATCCCGATGTTGCGCACCATCAGAAACTCTTAATTCTTTAAGAATTCTTTCAATTTTTGTTTCACCTTTAATCTTTGCAGTCAACTTACCTGCTTTATTAAAAAAGTAAAGTGTTGGTGTAACAGTACTTCCAAACTTTGCACTGTATTCTTCTTTATTAACAATGCCAAATGTTACATTTACATTTTCTTTAAGCACTTCGTATTCATTTATATCTTTACTAAGCAGATAATTCTTATCAGTTGTAAATAAATAAAGTTTTGTATCTATAATTTTTGTTACGTTTTTATCAAGTACATTTAATTCAAATTTACAATGCGGACAATCTTTACTAAAAAACATTATTAAAATTTTTCTTTCATTATCAGGTTTAATTGTTGCATTTACGTTAATTGTTTTATAATTAATTCCAGGTAGTTTACTTCCAATTGGTAATGTTTCAAGTTTTGTGCCTTCAACTATTAACCACACAATACTACTTGCAAGAAGTAAAAAAGATAGTATTGTAGTTATCTTCTTTTTCATTTTGTTGAGTAAAATCTCTATACCAACATAAAAGGTGTCAAGTTCAAAACTTGACACCCTGTAATACACCGTTAAATATATTGGTTATTTCCCAAAAATTTTCTTTCTTAAATTCTCAGCAAAACCTAACTGGAATATCAAAAAAGAAAGAAAAACAGTTAAACCCAAAAATGAAATAATCGAATAAATTATTGGCTTATTGAACGATTGAATAAAAGCATAAAGACTAAATCCAACCATTAGTACAGTTATGAAATGTACGGATATTTTTTTAGTATTTACCATTAGTTCCTCATATTATTTAACAAAATTCAGCAACAGAAACGGGAGTATATTGGCTTTGTTAAATTGTGTATTAATAAAAAAGAAATAGACTAAAATTAATATGTAAACAACAATGCGAATTGAATATTTTATATACAAATTCTTCATTAAAATTTCCTTATTATAACCATGAAAGTGTTTTCTCCTCTGTTTGATTTTGTTGTGTTAAATCCAAAAATATTTCTTCAAGCGATTGATAGGTTTCTTTTGTTATTTCATTTTTTATTTTGCTGCGGATGTCTTTTGTTTCTGATTGATAAACAATTTTACCTTTGTTTATGATTGCAACTTCATCACAAAAATCTTCTACTTCTGCAAGGGCATGAGAAGTAATAAAAACCGTCGCTCCATTATCTTTCATTTTCTTCAAAACATCTTTCATCTTTTTTCTTGAAATAGGATCAACATTTTCAAATGGTTCATCTAAAAATAATAACTTTGGATTATGAATAATGGCTGCAGAGAATGCTATTTTTTTCTTCATGCCTTTAGAATATGTATCAATCAACCTGTCCTTAGCAGAGATTAAATCGAAATAATCCAAGATTTCCTTTATTCTTCCTTCAAGTATAGACTTTTCAACTCCATAAACCTTCCCTACAAAAGTAAGATGTTCTTCACCTGTCAATCCGTCAAACAAAGCAAGAACTTCTGGAATAACGCCGATTCTTTTTTTAATTTCAGCTGAATCTTTTTTCAGATCATATCCCAGTATTTTTACTACACCATCAGTAGGAAGAATTATTCCAGTGAGAATATTTAATGTTGTCGACTTCCCCGCTCCGTTTGGTCCGACAAATCCGAAAATACATCTTTCGGAAATAGCTAATGTTAGATTTTCCAGAGCTAATAGCCTATCATATCTTTTTGTTAATCCGGATATCTCAATCATATTTTTACCAGCTTTTTATAAATTATTTCTTTTTGTTTAAATAATAATACAGACGAATATAATGTCATTTTCTTATACAAAATGATAAGAAGAAATAGAAGGACTAAAATAATAGAATAGAAAACCAGCCCTGTCCCTAGTTTATAGAGCATAAAAAGAATAGCCACCGGTAAAATTAAATATATCATCAATCCGATAAAACCAATCATTGAAAAACTTTGCAGTTTTTTCTGTGACATTGGACTTTCCTTAAAATCCACCGGAAATGGATTTTTAACTGAGACAATATTGGAAAATGAAAGTGACAAAATATTTAAGATAATGTATAATAGAATGAAAACCGGTAAATATTTAAAAGAAAATATTATACTAAGAAATAAAGATATTAAAATTATCACAGGTATCCGGGCAATAATAAAACTCAAGTTTTTTGATTGTAGTAAAATTTTATAATCAATGTTTGAATAGAGATAAAATCCAAATCCTCTCCTCTCTAACCCCCAGCTATTGCTCAGGAGAAAATCCCATATCATTACAGGAATGGTAATAATAAAGCCCGCTGGTAAATAGACTTTATCATAAAATTTACCATTTGTAAAGTGCATATAGCCTATAAACACAAGTAATAGCAATTCCAAAATAATTGCTGAAAGTGAGCGGCTACTTCTAAATATATATTTTAGATCTTTTTCGAAATATGGTTGCAACTTTACCGGGAATATTGAAACATTTTTAATTAATCGCAATTTCTTTTTTTTCACTTGGGGTGCATTTTGAATAGTGTGCCCTGAAAATAAATTGGCGTGTATAATTTTAATTGAGATAACAAATATTAAACCAATAATTGAAAATAAAATATTAAGCACAATTACATTATAGATCCAATGGTATTCATTAAAAATAGTTAATGAAAAAACAGAACCTACATTCCAACTAAGTGGATTATTAATCACTACAGATCTCCAGTCCAGCCCTTTTATAACAAAAATATAAATAAGAACAAAAGATGTTATTAAAACTATTGTAGTCCGAATTTTGGGCAATGAACTAAGAAACTTTATTATACTCTGTAAAAGCTCGCCTAGTACATGAACAAAATATAATAGGCTGAGAATAAATAATATGAATATTATCCCAGTTGAAAACGATATAGAGAAACCCCCTGTGCCCGAAATAAATCCCAGCAAAAACTCTGCAAAAAAAAGTGAAACTAAATCTAAAATTCCAATATTAATATCAAATAAAAATATTACCTGTTTTGAAATGGGAAATATTTTTAATGTATTTAGATTAATTTGTTTTAAGACACGCGAACCGGACATTTTGATTATAATAAAGAGGAAAACTAACTCGAGGAAGATAATTCGGGCAAAATAATAAGGGTCACCCGAATCTAATTCGGAATTTAACCGAATATAATTAACCAAAAAACCAACACCAAATCCAATCCCAATAGTAAATAATGAAAGTACTAGAATAATTACTGCACCAATAGCAGTGCTTTGGGAAAAGAATTTTTTGTGGTACTCATTGAATAAAATTCGCCAATATAAATATAAAAGTGCAAACATAAATAATTTCTCTTTAGCTAATAATATTTATTTCAATAACCATATAATATTAAATATAAACTGTTAAACCATTTTTATTGATAGGAAATAACTTAACTAACTGAGATTCTTCAACCATATATTGTTTTTAAAATCCTAAAATGATAAGAAAATTCGATAGAAGATTTTAAAAATAAATGAACAATCGCTGAAACAAATACAGAACTATAATTCTTATTGTATTTGAATTCTATGTTTATTAAAATTTGCCAACTGAGATGTGTTAGAATTATTATCATATAATTTTAAGATAATAGTGGCTGTCTTAGTTTTTATCTTTAATAATCCAACTCTTTAATACTTATAATACACATTAAGTAATAAATTAAATTGGATACAACACTCAAACGTATTTTACGACAGCCACCATCATTCATTAGCTAAGACAGTCAATTAGGTAGGTTACTGCTACCCCTGCACTTAACCACCCAATAGGAGTAGCTGAGGTAAGAATTGTACCAACCCCCCATATGCCAGCATTAACACAATCAGCAAGAGGTGCCTGACCACCATTAATTTGTTCCATTTGAGCTACATTTAGTTCTTTCATAAGAAACTTCTAAAAATAAGTTAAAAATTATTAATAATGTCCCACGGCTAAGGACGATTTATTTGTGCCGCTATCCCGATGTTGCGCACCATCAGAAACTCTTAATTCTTTAAGAATTCTTTCAATTTTTGTTTCACCTTTAATCTTTGCAATCAACTTAGCAACTTTATCAAAAAAGTAGAGGGAAGGGGTTATTAAAGTGCCAAACTTTTTATGGTATTCTTCTTTATTAACAATGCCTATTGTTACACTTGCATTTTCTAAAAGGTTCTTATATTCTTTAATATATTCACTTTGCAAATAATCTTTATCGGTTGTAATAATATAAATTTTTGTCCCTGTTATCTTTTCTATGTTTTCATTAAGTACAGTTAATTCATATTTACAATGAGGACAATCTTTACTAAAAAACATTACTAATGTTTTGTTTAAGCTATCGGCACTAATTGTTTTATTTCCGCCTAATGTTAAACAGTTAATTATTGGGAGCTTGCTTCCAATTGGTAGTGTTTCAGGTTTTGTTCCCTCAACGATCAACCAGGCAATACTACTTACAAAGAGTAAAAAAGATAAAATTACTGTTAATTTTTTTTTTATTTTGTATTGCCTATACTAACAACAAATTTATTATCAGATTTTAAAACTGATTTTCTGAGATAGATTAATCCCAACAAGAGTACAACGTTTTTTACAATTGAGAATAATGGCGAACTTGTAATACTATATCCAAAACAACCACAATTGTTAAACCCCATAAATGCAAAAAATATGTTTGTGCTGATAAAAAATACTAACAGACTAAAAATAAACTTGAAGACTGTCTGCCTTTTTATATAATTCATCGCAACCAAATATGCGGTCAAGAGTTCAAGTAATATCAAAAGGCTTAGAAGAATTTTTGTTATCGTAACTTCAAATCCGGAGATATTGCTAAATAATTCAACAGTTGATTTATAATCAAAAAGTTTTGAAAGAGCAGAAAATAGAAACAACAAAGCAAAAACATATTTCAAAATATTTTCAATCATTTTAGCACTCCCATAAAAAACACTAAGGCAACACTTAAAACCATAATACCAATCCATACACCAAAAACAATAAGCGCTGCATCAATTTTTTCTAATTTGCCAGTTTTATATAAACCTCTGTAAATAACATAGCCCCAAACCAATTCAAAAAGATTTATTTTACTTAAAACAGAGATAGCTAAAGCAGAATAATTTTCTTTGTTCAATAAGTTTGTAATTGATAATGGAATAAAAGTTAATGTCTCTGCTGTTATTGATTGGGGATGTAAAAAATATAGATAGAAAAACCTCATCATATCTAAAGAAATTATAACCAGGAATGCAAAAGCTGCAATCCTAAATATTTCCCGAAAAGGAATTTCATCAAATTTTAATATCAGCGGCAGTTGGATAAGAAAAGCGACAAAAGCTATACGCAGCCAAACAATCAATGGGGTTGCTACATATCCCCAAATTTGAAATTTTTGTAAAAAGTTAATGGTCTCATCAATCCTGTAATCTTCCAGTTGGCTGCTGTAAAGTGTGTAATAAACTTCTCTCGTCATAATAAATTTTTGAAAGGCAAAAGAAAGCAAAACAGATGAAATAGTAATTATCAGATATAATTGCCAGGTTTCAATTAAGCGTTCTTTTCTGTCCTCGTTCGTTGTTGTTATAGTTAATGCATCACTCATTTGAAACCATCAAATTGTTTTGATATATCAATTCTTTCATATTCCACATTTCTTTAAAGTATCCATCACTAGATATTAAATCCTGTGGGGTCCCTTGTTGAAGTATCGTTCTATTTGCTAAGACATAAACATAATCAGTTTTTATTATAGAGTTAAGATTATGAGTTATCAATAATACAGCATTATGTTTGGAGTGGTTTTTGATTACATCAAAAATCAGCTTCTCAAGCTCAATATCTATACCGCTTAAACCTTCATCAATTATTAAAACTTCAGGATTAAAAAGTAATGCCCTTGTAATTGAGAGCAACTGTTTCTCACCGCCGGAAAGTTCTCTGCCATCTTCACCGATAATTGTATATAATCCAAATTCAAACCTTTGAAAGAAGGATAGAATACCAAGTTCAATTATTCTTTTTTGAAGCAAGTTTATATTCTCTATTGTTCTACCGACTAAAATATTATCCGCAATTGTTCCGTTAAATATTTTTATGGATTGAGGAACAACTGCTATATTTTTTCTATAGTCTGATAGGTCAATGTCTTCAATATCAGTTTCATCACATAAAACAGAACCACTATTTAATTTATACTTTCTTTGAAGTAATTGAACAAGCGTACTTTTTCCTGCTCCGCTATTGCCCCATAACGAAGTTACTTTACCTTTTGGGATGGTTATGTTAACATTTTCAAATAAATTTCGCCGTCCATTCCAAGAGAATGCACCATTTTGTATTGATAATTTTTCTCGAAACACAAAAGGAAGGTCTCCGTTATTACTTTCTTTATCAACGAGTATCATATCCATTAATCTTGTTGAAGCAATCGAGGTTTCTTGCAGCATAATATTAGCATCAACAAAACGATTTACAGCTGGAATTATATTAGAAAGAAGGGTAAATGCAGCCATCAAATCCCCTATAAGCATTTTACCATTTATTATCCAAATTGAGCCTGTGGTTAAAAGACCAACAAGAATGAAACTACTAAAAATTTCCGCAAAAAAATTAAGTCTGCTTTGTGTAAAACCTAGTGTTTTAATTTTTTCTTGATAGTTGCCAAAAAAGAATTTGTTTATTTTAGAATAGGAATTCCCGGTATTATAACTCATTATTTCATCTACTCCTTTTAAGCTGTCGAAGTAGTTTGATTCAACTAAAGCATATCCCTTCATAACTTCATTTTGCTGTTCTTTTATCTTTTTAACACTTAACAAAAGGACTAATCCATAAATTGGGATAAGAAAAAAGGTAAGTAAGGCAAGCATCTCTGAAAAGTAAAACATAAAGGCAAAAGAACTTATTACAACAAAAATATCAATTAAAGATGTTCCGATAATTTGCCAGATAGCTCTCTGGATTCTTATCGCATCGTTAATACGTGCTGTTATTTCTCCAATCTTTCGTGTATCAAAAAACTTTTTGGGAAGTTTGAAAAGATGTTGAAGAAAATCAGCATTAATATTTGTGTTAATATTTTTGCTAAGAATTATTAAGAAACGTTGACGTAAAAAACCTGAAATTGATTTGATAAGAAATACTAATATCAGAAATAACCCACTATAAAATACTTGCGTATAATCTTTCTGTGGAATAAACTTATCAATTAATAGTTGAACTACTAAAGCCGTTACCAAACCAAGCAAAGTATAAACAACTCCAAGGAACAAAGATTGATAAACCCACGATTCTTCCTTTTTGATGTATAAATAAATCCAATCATACCATTTTGGGGTTTGCATTTTGAGTAATTCTTTTTCAGGTTCGAGTAGAATTACGGCTTTATTTTTCCAGATTTTTAAGAATTCATTTTTTCTTAACCAGTATTTGCCTTTACCAGGATCAGCAATAAATATCTTTTCATTCTCGATTTTATAAACAACAACAAAATGATGGAGTGATTCATCAATAATTACGTGGGCAATACAAGGCAGCTTTTCATTTATTAAATTTTCATATTCACCTGCTGCCCCAATTGCTTTGAAACCTAAACTCTTGGAGGCATTAACAAGATCAAGCATTGTTGAGCCTTGTAGATTAGTATTACACAACTCTCGTAAATATGGAAGTGAAGAATTTCCATTATAGTATTTTAAAATGGTTAATAGTGCTGCAGGTCCGCAATCCTTCTGATCGTATTGCTTTACTAACGGATATTTTGACTTAAATCGAAAACTCATTCAATTATTTCGTTGAATATAATTTCTCAGCATAAATATTCTTAGAATAAATTTATTTAAGTTTTTAATTAGGATTTATTTGATGAAATGAATCCCCAAACACCACAATAAAAATTTTTAATTATACTTTAAAAATTTCTACAATTAATATACAATGGGGGGGGTATTGTCAAGTCAAAAATGAAAAAAAATTATAATGTTTACAAACTCACTGTTCAAGTATTTTCTTTAAATTATTTTCATCAACAGTTAACAAACCTACTGGAACTAATCTCTTAGTAAGTTCTTTCCAATTCTTATCAAGATTAAAAATTTCTTTAAACATTGGCAACGCTT
>JAVHOU010000010.1:24564-26739 GCA_036170275.1 Ignavibacteriaceae bacterium | reverse complement strand
TAAAAGTTAGTAATAATATCCAATAGAAAAATAAAAGAGCACATCACCCCAGCTAAGAGGATTTTTCGGAAGATCTTTTCGAAATAAAAAACTTCTGCCTACCGCAAATTCGGCTGGACCAATTGGTGTATCAAAAGAAAGGGCTATCCCAATTCCATGTCTTAAATCCTTAAATCTAATCTGTTCCTGTATTGCCCAAGAGGAACCAAGATCATATCGAATTTTAAGATATGTGTCAAAAAATATAGTGAGAGGAAGTTTATATCTGTATAAAAGAGAAGCTAAAAAAATCTGCCGCCCTCTAAATTCATAATCATGCATTCCAAAAAAAGATTCCTGTCCTCCCAGTGCATATTGTTCTCCAATAGGTAGGGTTTTATCTGCAAAACCAAATTTTATTTTTGGAGAAATTATATGATCTTTAATAATTCTAAAATAATTCCGATACTCAAACTGAACGTTGCTGTAGCCAACCTCACCGCCCAATATAGTTTGTGCTGTTTCATAAGATCCTGTAAAATAAATTCCTGTTTCCGGATAAGGATATTTATTCTGTGTATCCACGGTGGATGAAATTTTAAAACTAACTATCTTAAGTTTTTCCGGAGTTGTCGATTGTTCAATAATATTTTTTGTTTCATCAAACTGATATTTGCCTTCTAAAATAATATTACCAAATCTGCCAACCTGCGTTCCCACGCCGAGCGAAAGACCATAGAATATTTGTCTATATTCTCCAAATTCTTTTCTAGAAAATCTTACCTCTGTTCCTGTTGGCACCTCGGAATATGTTTTAACATCATTGAACTTATAGAACGCATTTATTTTATATGTAAGATAAGTGCTGAATATTCGGTTTGATTTTTGTTCAAGAATAATGGCTCTGTTATTTAAACCGCCAAACAAAATCAATCCAAGCTCCCCGCCGGTACCAAAAAGATTTTCTTCTCTTAAATCTAAACTAAGCTGCGCACGATATTCATTATCCACCCGAAACCCTATGCGAAGCAAACTTGTTGGGCGTTCGGTAACTCCTATTATTAAAATATTTTGTCCGTTTTCTTCTTTAACAACAACGTCTATATTATCAAATAGTTTTGTGCTTCTAATGTTTGCAAGACCTTTTTCTATGTTTTGAATTTTAAAAAAATCTCCTTCACCAAAAGGAAATTCTCTTGTTATAACATTACGATTTGTGTTCACATTACCAACAACATCAATCCGTGATATAATTCCCTCATCAACAAAGATATTTAGTTTTTTTTCTTCTGCATTAAACTCAACACTTTGTATTTCCGCCAGCGAAAATCCCTCTTTGCGGTAGAGTCTGATCAGATCAATCAATCGAGACAGAACCGATTTGCCGGCAAAGTGCTTTCCTTTAAGTGATGAAAAGATTTCACTTATTTTTTCTGAATGAATTAAAGAAATGCCAATAAGATTAACTTCGTTAATTATTGGGTTTTCTTTTTTTATAAGCTTTAGTTCTGTCGAATCTTTAAAACTATTAATTTCTGCACTTAAACTTTCATAATCTCCAGTTTCAAAAAGTTTATAAAGATCTTCATTAATTTTTTTATTTGATATCGAATCCGACATTTCATAATTATACAAAAAGGATCTTTCTTTTGGCGAAAGATCTTGGCTTAGTTTAATATTATGAAAATATTTTTCTTCATCGGGCAAAGAATTATAAATCGCAGAATCAATTTTTGTTTTAAGTATTTCTACTAAGGGTTTTGCATATTGATATCCCAATAATATCAGGCTGTCAACATTATTAAAATCCGTGGCAAGTATGTTTTTTAATTCTGGAGAAAACACAAAGTTGGCTTTAGAAATTTGATTGGCATTATTTAACCTAATTGGTATGCTTACAAGTTGATCTGCAACTATCCAGGGAACAGTTAGTTCTTCCTCCGACCAAAGCGGACTTGTAGTGTTCACCGCAATTACATAATCACCACCATTTTTCCGTGCAATATCAACAGGAATATTGGCAACCAAACCACCATCAACTAACAATAATGAATCCATTTTAACCGGCGCGAGAAAAAAAGTTACACTGGAGCTTGCCCGCAATGCTTTGCTTAAAGAACCACGATCTAATACAACCGCTTTACCAGAAATTAAATCTGTACAAACCGCTCTAAATTTTATATTTAAAAGATCAAA
>JAVHOU010000010.1:15092-24464 GCA_036170275.1 Ignavibacteriaceae bacterium | reverse complement strand
TTATTTTCTTTTTTTCTGTTTATTCTTGGATTGCTCTTCTGCCGCTTCCATTAGTTTTGACATAAATCCTTTTTTCTTATTCGGATTGGCAACAGGAACAAGTTCTACTGTGCCGCCTTTATGATTAATATAATATTGCTGCGCTATAGATAGAACATTAAACATAAAGTAATAAAGATTTAGTCCGGAAGGAAAAGACATAAAAAGAAGCGTTAACATAACAGGCATAACATAAACCAGCGCTTGCTGCTTGGGGTCCTTTACAGACATTTTCTGTTGAGCAAAAGTAGTAACGCCCATTAATAGTGCCAGTCCGCTAATTTCTTGTACACCAAAAAGCGGAAACTTAAATCCAAGATTATAAATTACGTCTGGTTGCGAAAGATCTTTTATCCAACCAAAGAATGGCTGCTGCCGTAAATCAAGTGCTGATTGGAACATTCCCCACAACGCAACAAATATTGGCATTTGTAAAAGTACGGGCAAACATCCACCCGCTGGATTTATTCCGTATGTTGAATAAAGCTTCATTGTTTCTTTGTTCATCTTTTGCGGATCGTCTTTAAGCTTTTCCTTAAGCTCGGCAATCTTTGGTTGCAGTGCCTGCATTTTTTTCATTGACTGATAGCTGCTTTTTGTAAGCGGATATACAACTATCTTTATTATAATTGAAAAAATTATGAGCACGATTCCATAATTTGGAATAATAGAATGTAGGAACTGAAATAATGGTAGAAGAACATACTCGGCAATTGGTCTTACGATAAATTTAAGACCGAAGAAACTACCGAAATCAACAATTCTAACTAAATTTCTCCCCAACGATTTAAGTTCTTTGTAATCAACCGGACCAATATAAAGGGTAAAGGAACGGCTTTCTACTTTTTGATTTTGAAATGGAATTGTTAATCTTAAGTTATATGTTTCCTTAACGCCGTCTTTACCAACGGCTTCTTTTAATCCCTCAATGTAAGCTCCTTCTACTTTTTGTGGATCCTCTGGAATGATAATCGCAGCAAAATATTTATTTCTTACGGTCAGCCAATCAATGCGTCCTCTAAATTCTTTAACTTCTTTTTCGCTTGCAGAAGAAGCATTAACTATAACCTGTTCATCACCATAATAGACACTTGCATCAGAGTAATTTGCTTCATCAACCGAGTTTCGCTCAACCGGTCGAATCCCGTTGCTCCATATTAAATCATATGTGTTGTTGCTTATTAGGTTATCAAAACCAACAAAGGCGATGTTGCTTTTTATATCATATCGGTTACCAAAAAATGTATATGTTTTTTGAATATACTTTCCAGGCGCAAGTTCAAATTTATAATTAACAACTAAGGAGTCGTTTGTTCCTATTTTATAAGATGATTGATTCTCGTCTGTTTTAAAAAACAAATCTTTTGTATTAACGCCCTTTCCCTCGTTTGAAACAAAAGATAAATCATAAGAGCCGCCACGATTGTAATCAATCAACTGAACATGATTTATTGGATTATTTTCGTCTCCTGTTTGATGTGCAGAATACCAATTATTGTATTTCTTTAAAAATACTTTTCTAAAGTTTGCCCCTTTATTTGATAGCTCAATATTTACAAGATCTGTTTGTATATAAAGATACTCTTCTTTTTGTGACTCTGTTATTTTGGATGTAAACACAGAGCTTGTGTCTATGTTTTTTTCAGCGATTGGGATATTTTTTACTTTACTTTTAACGGTATCCTGTTGCAAAGTATTTTTTTGTTTTTCTTTTGCTGTATTTTGTTTGGTGGGTGTTGGCGCAGAAATATACAACCATAAAATCAGAATTGCTCCGATTAAAACAAAAGCGATAGTTGTTTTTTTATCCATTTACATGACTCTTACATTAAAAATTCTTTTGTAGAAAAATTGATTATCTCTGCGGGGTTCAATAGAGTAGCTTTTCTTTGATGTTTTCTTTTCAAAATTTCCTAACAAATCTGTTGAGATATTTTGCTAAGCAATTCAACAACACAAGGACAAATATCTTTTAATCTTAATTTATTCTTTTTTGCCTGAGATAATTTATTAGCGGAAAAGACTATACGAATCATAATATTTTTTTCTTGTGCTTTATATAAAATCAAATGCTTATTTAGACGATACGATTCCTTAATTAATCTTTTTACCCTGTTTCTCCAAACCGCAGTGCCTGCAGTCTTTGAAACAGCAGCAGCAATCTTTACTCCACCCGGTTTACTATTAATATCAAAGACGAAAATCGATTTTATTAAGAGATCTGCGCAATAAATTACCTTTCCTGAACTGAAAACACACTCAAAATCTTTTTTCTTTTTTACCCTTTCGTTTCGGGTCAAAGAAAATTTTTTCAAAATTTTTAATTCTCATCACTTACAGTAAGTTTTTTTCTGCCTTTTGCTCTTCTGCTAGCCAAAACTTTTCTTCCATTCTTGGTTTTCATTCTTTCTCTAAAGCCATGCTTATTTTTTCTTTTTCTATTGCTTGGCTGATATGTTCTCTTCATTTATTACTCCTTTTTACAAATAGTTTGCAAAAATATAGATAGATATAAAACTTTCCAAGATTATTAATCAGTGTTCTGCCCCAATTGGATCAAAATAAAATAAAATTTTTCTAAAAATAGTTTGCAGATAGCTTTTTTTGTTTCTATTTTTCTAAGTGGGTAAGGGGAATTGGGTTTGTTTATAATATGTGGATAACTTTGTTTTGTGGAAACGTTTCACATAAAAGATTCCGTCCAGGTAGTCGTAAATTTTACTTGCGACCGCTTGATAACATTAAAATATTCTTTGTAAATCTTTAAAAAACAACCCAATAGTCGTGTTTTGATAATGTTAATATGTTGTTGATATTGTTTTGTTAGGGTTTTCTTAAATTAAAAAATCTTTTTTTTAACTTTCTTTTTATTGATAATATACTGTGGATAACCTAAAATTTATTAACCTTGAAATAGCCGAAAGCTCTGTTAAGTTAGATGCTAATTCCATTTGGAAAAAATGTTTAACAAGACTTAAAGAAAACGTAACTTTAATGACTTATAACACATGGTTTCTTTCTATAAGACCCATAGATTTTAATGAGAACACTTTAAAGGTTCAATTACCCAGTCAATTTTTTTGGGAATGGATAGATGAACATTATCGCTCTATTATTAATAAAACTATAAAAGAAGTTTTGGGTCCCGAAGGAATTCTTTCTTATATAATTGCTGATGAACAAGAAACAAAAGAAGAAAATCTAAAGCAAGAAGCAATAAGCTTACACAATAAAATTAAAATTATTGAAAGATCTAAACCCGCACATGAGACAAATCTAAATCCTCGATATAAATTTGATAATTTTATAAAAGGAGAAGGAAATCAATTAGCAAGAGCTGCTGCTGGAGCAATAAGTGATAATCCCGGGGAAACATCTTTTAATCCTTTTTTTGTTTATGGTGGTGTAGGATTAGGAAAAACACATCTTATCCAATCTATTGGAAATAAAATCATTGATAAGTTACCGGAAAAAAAAGTAATCTATCTTTCTTCGGATTCTTTTACAGTTGAATTTGTAGAAGCAATACAATCAAATAGAGTAGGTGATTTTTCTAGTTTCTACAGAGGCATGGATGTTCTTATAATTGATGATATTCAGTTTTTAATTGGTAAAGAAAAAACTCAGGATTTATTCTTTCATGTTTTTAATACACTTCATCAATCCAGAAAACAAATTATTCTGTCAAGCGATAAACCTCCAAAAGATCTCAAAGGATTAGATGAGCGACTTGTTTCGCGTTTTCAATGGGGTTTATCCGCAGATATCCAGCCGCCAGAATTGGAAATGAGAATTGCTATTCTTAAAAATAAGGCTGAAGATTATGGGATGATCGTTTCAACAGAAATATTGGAATATATAGCAAATAATATTACATCTAATATACGCGAGTTAGAAGGATGTCTTATAAAATTATTAGCTAGCGCTTCTTTAAACTCTAAAGAAATTACAATTGAACTGGCTAAGCGGACTGTAAAGGAAATTGCCACAGATAGAAAAGTTAACATTACCATTGACGACATCTCCAAAGCCGTCTGTGCTTATTTGAATATCGCCGAAAATAAAATTAGAGAAAAAAACAGAAAAAAAGAGATTGTATTAGCCAGGCAGCTTGCTATGTATTTTTCAAAAGAATTAACAAAATCATCCCTTAAAACGATTGGTCTTCATTTTGGGGGAAGAGATCACTCAACTGTTATTCATGCCTGCAATAGCATAGAAGAAATGAAAAACAAAGATGCTTCTATGAAAGATCTTATAGATGGTATTAGAAACAAACTTGTGCTTAATTATTCCTAAACTGTTTACTTACCTGGTGTACCGCAATTTTATTAATCTCTTTTTTAGATATTGATAGTGTTGGTATGTTGTTTATACTTGATATTTAATTTGTTAATTAGTGATGATTTATTTCCGTTGTTCTGTTTTATCTGGTTTTTTGAACATTCTGTAAGCTATGTATAGTTAATAAATTCTTTGTGTTTCAGACGAAAAAATAAAGATTAGAGAGTTACTAACTTATTAACACAATTATAATAATTATAAAAATATATTAATATCTTTTTATTAATAATAACAGTGTTGATTAAGTTACTGGTTAAAGATTAATTATTTTCTAAAAATATAAATAAGCCGTTTGATGTGAACAGAACATATCTATTTTTAAATACCAACTAAAATGCATTACAGGAGTTAAACTAAAAAAGTTTAACTCCTTTTTTATTCTTCCCAATATCCATCCTTTTTAATTTTTTATTGATAAAAAATATTGAGATTGCACTCTCTTTTTAGTATTTTTGTACGCTTCAAAAGGAGATGTTTTTTATGGAATTCAAAATCAACAGTAAGGTTTTAGAAAAATTATTATCTAAAATTATTCCTGCAGTACCTACTCGCACACCAATGCCCATTCTGGAAAATTTTCTATTTGATATTAAGGATGGATCATTAACTGTAAGTGCAACTGATCTTGAAATTGCATTAAGATCATCTCTAAATGTCGCATCAAACCAAAACATTAAAATGGTTATTCCGGCAAGACTTCTATATGACATAGTTAGATCTTTGGACGATGCACAAGTAAACTTTATTGTTGATGGCAAAGGGAAATTAAAGTTTACAACAGACAAAGGAGTTTACAATTTAAGTTATTCACCCGCAGAAGATTTTCCAGAAATTCCTAATGTTTCAAAGGATAAAGAAATTACAATTAAAGGAAACGAACTAAGAAAAGCTCTCGATCAAACTGCATTTGCAATGAGCAAAGAAGATATGCGTCCCGCAATGACAGGAACACTTCTGGAGTTTGATAAAGATGGATTAAAATTTGTCTCAACAGACGGACACAGACTTGTAAAATATATAAACAAATCTTTTACTTCTGATTTACATGAACAATATATTATTCCCGAAAGAGCAATCTCCGTTCTATTAAAACAGCTTGGAGAATCAGACGTAAAAATTTATTTGAGCAAAACGTACGCTTCATTTTTAATCAATGATTTTGAATTTATTAGCAGACTGATCGGTGAAAAATATCCTGCATACAGCAGCGTAATACCACTTGAAAACGAAAACTTTCTCACCGTTAGCAGAACAGAACTTCTATCAGCTATAAAACGAATGATGCTCTTTTCAACATCCAACTCAAAACAAGTTAAGTTCTCTATAGGAAACAATTTGCTGGAGGTATCGGCAGAAGATATTGATCATGGATCAAATGCGAAAGAAAATGTACCTTGTGAGTATAAAGGCGACCCAATGGAGATTGGTTTTAATACCACATACGTAAATGATATTTTATCACACTTAGAAGGCGATAAAGTAGTATTTAAACTTCACTCTCCTACAAAAGCCAGCATTATTGAGCCGACAAAGATTGCTGAGAATGAAGAAATAATGATGTTACTAATGCCGGTTCGAATTAATAATTAAGATGCTCCTTTCCCTGTTATCTTTAAAAAATTTCAGAGTTCATAAGAACGCGACCCTTAATTTTTCAGAAGGCTTAAACTATATCATTGGAGGAAATGGACAGGGAAAAACATCATTAATTGAAGCAGCCTATTTTCTTTGCACCACGAAAAGTTTTTACGCTAAAGATATTGAGGTGGTTAGTTTTTATGAAAACGAATTTGAATTGAGGGGAACGTTTAAAGACCTGACAGTAGATAATAACAGATTAGTTTTTTCTTCAGCTGATAACCGAAAATATTACTTTCAGAATGATAAATTAATTTCAAGAAACTCTAATATAATTGGTAAATTTCCTGTTGTTATTTTAACTCCATCAGATCATGCAATTACACAAGGTGCACCTGCCGAAAGAAGAAGATTCGTTGATTCGGTTATATCACAAGCAAGCAGCACCTATTTAAATATTTTGCTTGATTATAATAAAACATTAAAGCACAGGGCTGTTGTTCTTAATCAATTAAGAGAAAAATATACTTCATCAACAAACGATGAGCTGGATGCATGGTCGAAGCGATTAATTGAAAATGGATCTGAAATAATTTTACATAGACAAAAATTTATTAATCAGTTTAATAATTATATATCACAATCATACTCTAAAATAATGGATGGAAAGGAAACGCCTGGAATCAATTACAGTTTTCTTGAAGGAAATGTTGGCAGCAATTTAAATAGTGATTTTGAAAATCTAATAATCCAAAAAAGAGAAGAAGAAATAAGAAGAGCAGCAAACCTTGTTGGACCGCACAGAGACGATTTTATTTTTAATATAAACCAAACAAGCTTAAGAACATATGGCTCTCAAGGGCAGCACAAGACATTTCAAACAGCTCTAAGATTTGCAGAGTTTTTTTATCTTAAGGACATAACTGGCAAGGTGCCGATCTTTTTGCTTGATGATGTTTTTGGTGAGCTTGATGCTTATCGTGCAGGCAGAATAAGCGAGTATCTTAAAGAAGTAGGGCAAGCCTTTATCACGCTTACAGACTTCAACGATTTTTCATTTCTTACAAAATGTAGCAATGATTTAATTATTAAGACAGACAACGGTAAAATTGCATATGCCTGATGATTTTAAAAGTCTTAAAGAGGTGTTAAACAGTCACCCGGGGTTGAAAAAACTTAGAGAAACAATTAGCGAGGGTGATATTATAAATGACTTTGATACAATATTTCCGGATTTCAAAAAAATTGTTAAAGCATTAAAAATTAATAGGGGCGTGATTACTCTAAAAGTTGAAAACGCTGCCTGGCGCAGCGAACTGAAGTATAAGGAAAAAGAGATAATTGATAAAATAAATCTTTTCTATAAAGAAGAGAGAATTAATAAAATAAATTTTTCTGCAAAGTAGTAAGTAAAGAACAATAAGGTATTAAAAGAAACATGGCAAAAGCACAAAACAACAATTCAAATGATTACAGTGCAAAAAATATAAATGTACTAAAGGGACTTGAAGCTGTTCGCAAACGACCGGCAATGTATATTGGCGATGTTAGCTCACGCGGACTTCACCACCTTATAAACGAAGTTGTAGATAATAGTATTGATGAAGCGCTCGGTGGGTATAATGATCGGGTTATTGTAACTATTAAAAAAGATGGATGTGTTTCGGTTGAAGATTTCGGAAGAGGAATTCCTGTAGATATGCATCCGGTTGAAAAACGTTCTGCGCTAGAAGTAGTTATGACGGTTCTTCATGCCGGTGGTAAGTTTGATAAAAATTCATACAAGGTATCTGGCGGCTTACACGGCGTTGGCGTTTCTGTTGTTAACGCTTTGTCTGAAAAGCTGGTTGCTGAAGTAAGAAGAGACAATAAAATATATGTTCAAGAATATCATCGCGGAATACCGGTTAATAAGGTAAAACAAACTGGAACCTACAAAGGTGATCAAACAGGAACCACAATTACATTTAAGCCAGACACCGAAATATTTAAAGCAACAAAATTTAATTTTGATACTGTTGCAGAAAGAATGCGCGAACTTGCTTATCTGAACAAAGATGTTACTATGATTCTCAAAGACGAAGCCGAAAATCATGAAGAAACTTATAGGTTTAAAGGCGGGCTTATAGATTTTGTAAAATATCTTGACGAGCAGAGGACAGCATTACACAAGCCTGTGTATGTTGAAGGTGAAAAAGAAAATACTCCTGTTGAAATTGCTTTCGAATACAGCGATTCATATTCAGAAAATGTACACTCTTATGTAAACAATATTAATACAATTGAGGGCGGAACACACTTGGTTGGATTTAGAACGGCATTAACAAGAACCTTAAACAGTTATGCTTATAAAAATGGCCTAATAAAAGAGAATAACAAAATTACTTTATCAGGAGATGATTTTCGCGAAGGACTTACTGCGGTAATTTCTATAAAGGTTATGGAACCGCAATTTGAAGGACAAACAAAAACAAAACTGGGCAACAGCGAAGTAAAATCAGTTGTTGAAACAATTGTTGGTGAAAAACTATCTGAATATCTTGAGGAAAATCCCTCGGTTGGTAAAAAAATTATTGAAAAATGTATGCGCGCTGCAGAAGCTAGAGAGGCTTCGCGCAAAGCCCGCGATCTTGTTAGAAGAAAAAATGCGCTTGATTCGATGCACCTTCCGGGAAAGTTAGCTGATTGTTCAATTAATGATCCTGAGCATTGTGAAATATATATTGTTGAAGGAGACTCTGCTGGTGGATCAGCAAAGCAAGGCAGAGACAGAAGATTCCAGGCAATTCTTCCAATCAAAGGAAAAATTCTTAATGTGGAAAAAGCAAAGCTTAATAAGATTTTAGAAAACCAGGAAATTCAAGCGATGGTTGCAGCACTTGGGGCAGGCATTGGTGAAGAATTTAATCCCGAAAAAGCCCGCTATGGAAAAATTATTTTAATGACAGATGCTGATGTTGACGGAAGCCACATTCGCACATTACTTCTTACTTTTTTCTATAGACATATGAACGAGCTAATAACATCCGGAAAAGTTTTTATTGCACAACCTCCGTTGTACAAAATAAAGAAAGGGAAAGAAGAACACTATGCATTTGATGACGAAGAACGAGATAAGGTTTTAAAACAATTTAAAAAAGATATGAAAACCAAAGTCGGTGTTGTTGACGACGATGAGGAGGTTGATGAAGAGGGTCAGCCAAAAGGAGTTACCATTTCTCGTTATAAAGGATTAGGAGAAATGAACCCAGAACAGCTTTGGTCTACAACAATGAATCCCGAAACCAGAACTGTGTTGCAGGTAAACGTTGAGAGCGCAGCAGCCGCTGATAAAATTTTTGAAACCCTTATGGGCGACGCTGTTGAACCAAGACGCGCATTTATAGAAAAGCATGCTAAGTATGCTAATCT
>JAVHOU010000010.1:0-14992 GCA_036170275.1 Ignavibacteriaceae bacterium | reverse complement strand
ACGCTGTTGAACCAAGACGCGCATTTATAGAAAAGCATGCTAAGTATGCTAATCTGGATATTTAAGTTTTTAAGAGATGATGTTAAATAAAAAGGACATATTAGAATTCTTAAAAAAGAATAAAGATTATCTCAAACAAAATTTTGAGGTAACATCAATTTCTTTGTTTGGTTCTTTTGCTCGCGGAGAAGAAACAGAGGAAAGCGATATTGATTTATTAGTTGAAATTGAAAAACCAACATTGCATAATGTCGCAGGACTTCAAATCTATCTAGAAGAACAATTTAATAGGACAGTACACGTTGTTAGAAAACACCCTAGACTAAAAGAGAGATTTATTAAAATTATTAATAGGGACTTAATCCATGTCTCTTGAAATTATTTTAAGTCAATTTGAAGATATCAAAGAAACCATATTGGTTTTGAAAACCCGGATAAGTGGGATAACTTCGCCTCTCGATTTCTTTAAGGATGACGAATCAATGATTATATATGATTCAATTGCAATGCGATTACAAACGATAGGCGAATCATTAAAAAACATTGATAAAAGAAACAAAGAGTTTTTATCCAAATATCCAGAAATAGAGTGGAAAGAAATAATGAAGCTTCGTGACATTATTTCACATCACTATAAAGAACTTAATGCAGACACTGTTTTCTATGCATGTAAAGAAGATATACCAATTCTTGAAAAGGCAGTTGACAGAATCATTAGAGACCTGAATGAACTAGGCTATAAATAGATTATTAAACAAAATTAAAGTATATGACCACAATATTTGAAAAAATAGTACCCAGAACATTAGAAGATGAAATGAAATCATCTTACATCGATTATGCAATGAGCGTTATTGTTGCCCGTGCGCTTCCTGATGTAAGAGATGGATTAAAACCCGTTCACCGCAGGGTGTTGTTTGGAATGCATGAGCTCGGTGTACCGCATAACAAACCTTATAAAAAATCTGCAAGAATTGTGGGAGAGGTTCTCGGTAAATATCATCCACACGGAGATACGGCTGTTTACGATTCTATGGTTAGAATGGTACAGGCTTTCTCGCTTCGATATCCTCTTGTTGATGGACAGGGAAACTTTGGATCTGTTGATGGTGACTCACCTGCAGCAATGCGTTATACAGAAGCAAGACTTGCACGTATAGCAGATGAAATGCTTCGCGATCTTGATAAAAACACAGTTGATTTTATAAACAACTTTGATGAATCGCTTCAAGAACCCACAGTTCTTCCATCATATCTTCCAAACCTTTTAATAAATGGTGCGAGTGGAATCGCAGTTGGAATGGCAACAAACATTCCACCACACAACATAAGCGAAGTAATTGATGGTTGTATTGCTATGATTGAAAATCCAAAAGCAACCGCAGCAGATTTGATGAAGTTTGTTAAGGCTCCGGATTTTCCAACAGGTGGAATTATTTATGGATACGAAGGTGTTAAAGAAGCACTTCTTACAGGCAGAGGCAGAGTTGTTATCCGTGCAAAAGCTAATGTAGAAACGCTAAAGAATGATAAAGAAAATATTATTATCACTGAAATTCCTTACCAGGTTAACAAAGCATCGTTGATAGAAAAGATTGCTGACCTCGTTCGCGAAGGAAAGATAACAGAAATATCAAACATAAGAGATGAATCTGATCGCGATGGAATGCGAGTAGTGATTGAACTTAAACGCGATGCACAGCCCGCTGTTGTTCTAAATCAATTATTTAAGCACACACAAATGCAAGTTACGTTTGGTGTAATTATGCTGGCGCTTGTTCATGGTGCCCCAAAAGTTTTAAATCTTCAGGAAATGATTCAGCACTTTTTAGATCACAGGATGGAAGTGCTTATTCGCAGAACAAAATATGATTTAGATGCCGCGGAAAAACGCGCACATATTTTAGAAGGCTATATAATTGCCCTTGATAATATCGATCAAGTAATAGAGACAATTAAAAAATCTAAAGATACAGAGACTGCTAAAAATAATTTGATGAAAAAATTCAAGTTAAGCGAGATACAATCAAAAGCAATTTTGGATATGAGATTGCAGCGCTTAACGGGATTAGAACGCAAGAAGATAGAAGACGAGTACAAAGAAACAATTAAGTTGATTGAAAGACTTAGAGGAATTTTGGACAACGAAAGAACGAGAAAAAAAATCATCAAAGACGAACTTCTTGCACTTAAAGAAAAATACGGCGATGAACGCAGAACAGAAATTATAAAAGATTACAAAGAGTTTGAGTTAGAAGATATTATAGCTGAAGAAGATGTTGTTGTAACAATTTCTCACGGCGGATTTATAAAACGTTTTCCTGTTAGCGGATACAGAAGACAGGGACGAGGCGGCAAAGGGGTGACTGGCGCAGGAACCAAGGAAGATGATTTTATCGAACACATGTTTGTTGCATCAACGCACCAATATATTTTGTTCTTTACAGACAAAGGACGCTGCTATTGGCTAAAAGTTCACGAGGTTCCTGAAGGCGGAAGAACAGCGCGCGGAAGATCTGTTGTTAATCTTTTAGATAAAGACAAAGATGATAACATAACAGCATTTGTTGCAGTTAAAGAATTCCGTGAGGATCAATATCTTATAATGGCTACACAAAAAGGAACGATTAAAAAAACCGTTCTTGCTGCTTATGGAAACGTGCGCAAAGGCGGAATCAATGCAATCAATCTTGTTCCCGGCGACAAACTAATTACAGTTAAAATGACAGACGGAAAAAATGATATTGTAATTGGAACAAGAAACGGTTTTGCAATACGCTTTAACGAAAAAGATGTGCGCGATATGGGAAGAACTGCAACAGGCGTACGCGGAGTAAGACTCGGCAAAGGCGATCACGTTGTTGGTTTGCTTGTTATTAGAAACGATCAAACCACAGTTCTTGTTGTAACAGAAAAAGGCTACGGCAAACGTTCTGATATTAATGATTACAGAATTACAAAGCGCGGCGGTAAAGGTGTTATCACTGTTAAAACCACCGATAAGGTAGGCAAGTTAATTGCCTTGATGGAAGTTGTTGACCGTGATGAGCTTGTAATTATTTCTACACAGGGAATGGTAATAAGACAAAGCGTTAAAGACTTACGCGTTATGGGAAGAAATACCCAGGGTGTTAGAGTAATTAGATTAAACGAACACGATTCGATTGCGGATATTGCCCGCGTTGTTCCGGAAGAAGATGAAGAAATAAATGGTAACGGCAACGGGAAAGAAATTGAACCGCTGTTGAGTTAATAGCTTTATTAAATCACTAAAATTGTTTTATGTCAGTCTGAGCGGCAATGCCATCGAAGACTGACATATTAAAAATGATGTCATCTCTAATAAAAAACACCGCAGATTTACCCAGAACATCCACTTGTAAAAATCACAAGACAGAAGACCAAACTTACACGTATCAAAAACCTTTTTACCGCCACAATTATCTTTGGTTTTGTTTTTGCATTTTAATCGCATAACTTTTCTGGTGTAAAAATTGCTCATTAATATCGTTTAGAGGGAGATATGAAAACAAAAAACTTTTGCTCCGCGGGAAAGTATTACTCCATTTTTAGAATTTATTTTGGAATGATTTCCATCGCATTGCCATTTCTATTCTTTCTGTCTTGTAATGTTAACAATAATGAAAACGATGACCTACCGCCCTGCCCACCAAACGATCTAGTTGCTACACCACCGTATAATTCACCAGCCTGGCATCCAAGCGGAAAATTTATAGGATTTAATCATACACCACTTTTAAAAATAACCTATCCTTACGGTGAACACTGTCAGGGTGTTTATGAATGGGATCCTCACCAATCTGGTTTTTGGTTGATAAACCCAGATGGATCGAATATGAGAAGGATATTCCCCTATAAACTACTACATCCGGTTTGGTCACCTGATGGAGAATGGATAGCATTTGTATTGCCTCTTGGTGATGAAAGGCATATTTGTAAGATGAGGTTTACCGGAGAAACATTTGACACAACAACATTAGTGCAGCTTACAACAGAAGGGAGAAATTTTTTCCCAAGCTGGAGCCCGGATGGACAGTGGATTGCTTATGATTCAAATGAGAATAGTCCAAATGGAATGGAATTTATATGGAAAATGAAAGCCGATGGATCCCAAAAAACTAGGATAGCTTATGATCCAACAAAAGGCGAAATCAGAGAACCAAGTTGGTCAAAAGAAGGAAATAAAATAGTACATACAAGATATATTGGAGTTAGTGCGCCAGAGGTTTTCGTAATGAATTTTAATGGTAGTAATCCAAGTAGGTTGACAAACAATACCAAAGATGATAGATATCCTAAATATGCATTCGAAAACAATATAGTTTATTGGAGTGATGGAAATTTATGGATGATGGATTCTTCAGGATCAAGTCTAAAGCAACTTTCTAACCAAAGGGTTGATTATATTTTTAGTGTATCTCCATCTGGAGATAAAGTTGTTTATGCTTTATATGAACCAAATAACTGGACATACGAAAACGGAACATTATGGATATTAGATTTGACAACAGGGGAAAAAAGGCAATTAACATTTAACCCTAAACCAAATAATTAAGGAGGTGATACCAATGGACTGAATAAAAATAAATGCCCTCTCAGGCAGGTAACCAAAAATAATCTCCGCCAAGAGACATCATTAAGGAAACTTTTCCTTTGAGGGCTTTTTGTATTCAAAATTACATTTAAATTAATTTTTGTACAACTTTAATAAAGGGAATTATGATGAAAACTTCAAAATTTATTTTGCTGATAGCATTTGTATTATCTCTTATGCTAAGCCCAATTATAGCTCAAACGGATTATTCCGATGAAATAATAGTTTATATAAAAGATGGATTACAAAAAGGTAAAAGCAATCAAGTTCAAAAAATCGTTTCAGAAAAATTAGGTTCTTTGTTTACAAAATACAACATAAGTCAAGATAAAATTATTTCAGCTTTTCCAGATTTTAAAGAATCAGATACAATAAAAATTTCAACTGATGGTGAAAAAGTTAAACTCCCAAATATGTCTAACATTTATAAGATAAAACTATCAGACAAAAACTTAAAAGAAACCATAATAAAAGATTTACAAGTTTTGCCGGAAATTTTATTTGCGGAATCGAATGGTAAGGCAGAGATCGATGTTTTACCAAATGATCAGTATTTTTCTTATCAATGGTATTTACAACCAGGAACGAAGATAAAAGCACCTGAAGCCTGGGATATTTATACTGGAAGTACTCAAACTAAAGTAGCTGTTATTGATGAAGGTGTGGATGCAACGCATCCTGATTTGAACGGAAAAGTTACGGGGAATACGACAATTTATGGCTATCATGGTACACACGTGGCTGGCATTTTAGGAGCAAAGACAAATAATACTACTGGGGTTTCTGGTGTTAATTGGAATACCCAAATTTTAGCCAAAGCTTTTAATGATGGGTCAGTTAACGGGGATCCTTATATTTATCAAATTGTAGCTGAGGCGGTTAATGAGGGTTCTCATTTATTAAATAATAGCTGGAAACTAGTACCTACCGGTCGTTATTCAACATTGGTTAGGATGGCTTTTGCTTATGCATATAAAATGAATCGCTTAGCTGTAGCAAGTATTGGAAATACCGGTCCAACAGTGAATACAGTTCAATACCCTGGGTCTTTTGGGCAAGGAATTTTATCAGTAGGTGCAACCGATGATGGCGATAATATTGCTGACTTCTCAACAAGAGGAAGTGCGATTGACGTTTCTGCACCTGGGGTTTCAATATTATCAACATTCAGAAATGGAATCACCTTTTCTGATCCGAATTATGAATACCTTAGTGGAACTTCTATGGCAACACCTGTAGTTACAGGCATTGCCTCACTTCTTAAAGGTTATAACCCTAATCTTTACAACGATGATATTGAACAAATAATTCGCATTTCAGCAGATGACAAAGGTGATCCTGGTTGGGATCAATATTATGGTACAGGCAGAGTAAACGCATACAATGCTTTAAATCTATTAAGAGCACCTTATCAGTTATCTCAACTTTCATCCTATGGCGGTAGCTATTATGCAAACACAGCTTCTTACACAACAGTAATTTATGGTGCAAGCGGTTTAGCAGATGGTGTTTATATTGTTGAGAGACACGAAGTAAGAAAAAATGTTAGTTTTTCTCCCCGTACAAGTATAAATGTATGGGGAAGAGGAGTTGGCACGGTCGGTTGGTCAGCAGCAAGTCCAAACTTTTCAATGGGATATTGTGATGTTATTCCTGGTACCGTTACCAATACAAGTGCAACACTAAGAACTTATGTTTATAAGGTCTGGAATATTGCAGGTCAATATCTTGGTTATTATCCTGCAGCACCAGCAAATGTAAATTTTAATTATACAATACTCGGTGTTCCAGCGCCACTAACAGCAACAATGTCAGGTCCAGATTATTTGGCAAGCGGACAAGTAGGAACATATACTGTAACAGCATCAGGCGGCACACCACCATATAGTTATGCGTGGTCATATTATGTTTATTGTTCTGGTGGACCAATAGAAGAAAAATATGCTGCCCAAACTACAGGTGTTATAGTTCCGGATGCAGTACCTTGCGGATATTGGTTTAATATTTATAACACAACAAACTCAGTAACAAGAATGTCCAATGGAAGTTCATTTCAAATGAAGTGTATAGTTAGAGATGCAAATAACAGCACCGTAACAGTTACAAAAGACGTTGGCGGTAGTTTATCAAAATCTAGTGCTATGGATTCAACTAATACTAAAACTAATGAAATAAAAACAGAATTGTTGAATAACTTCCCCAATCCATTTAATCCATCAACAAAAATAAGTTACTCATTAAAAACGGAAGGTAAAGTAAGTCTAAAAATATACAACACATTGGGAGAAGAAGTAATAAAACTTGTAGATGAAATAAAACCAGCAGGAATTTATGAAGCAGAGTTTAATGCCTCAGAACTACCAAGTGGAATTTACATCTACAGAATGCAAAGCGGAGAATATGTTTCATCAAAGAAGATGTTGTTAATTAAATAATTTTGGCAAAGTAAGGATATTTCTGACTGAATAATTCAAATCGCTCCTAAACGGGGCGATTTTTTTATAATCTTTTAATAGCGCTTTTTGTATTATTGAATGTTACTTTTTGTTGAAAAATAATAGAGTTTTAATTATGAAATCATTACTAATATCAATTCAAATACTGTTACTTGCTTTTTTTGTTAACGCACAAAGCTCAACAGGACTTTCTGAGATCAACAAAGAGGATCTTCTTAAGAATGTAAAAATACTTTCCTCGGCTGAGTTTGATGGAAGATTATCCGGCAGTGACGGCTACAACAAAGCAGCAGCGTTTGTCGCAAATAAATTTTCAGAGCTTGGATTAAAACCAACGGGCGATGAAAAATATTTTCAATATTTTAATGTTGAATACAACAAAATTGAGTCTCCCGCCATATTTAAAACAATTGTTGACAGCGATACAATTAATCATGAGATAGGGAAAGATTTTGTTCTTCGCGGATTTACAGGATCAAACAAATTTATTTTGCCCGTGGTGTTTTGCGGATATGGAATCTCTCGTCTTGATTTAAATTATGATGATTATGCAGGAGTAAATGTTAAGAACAAAATCGTGATGGTGTTTAAACAAAATCCTAAATGGAAAAACTATGATAAAGATTGGGGAACAAACTACCCGCGAGAAAAATCTCTTGTTGCTAAAAAGCATGGCGCAAAAGGAATTTTATTTGTCTCACTTCCGAATGATGAAAAGCCGCAACCTCTAATTGGAAGTGTTTTGCACGGCGAAGGAGAACAGCCCGTTGATTTTCCACAGCTCCAAATATCACTTGAAGCTGCCAATAATCTTTTAAGCAGAACAGGGTTGAAAACAAACGAACTTCAAACAAAGATAGACGAAAAGCAAAAACCAGTATCAATAAATCTTTTAACAAAAGCTATTGTTGAGGTTAATGCCAAGTATGAACAAAATGCCAGAACAATGAATGTTGTTGGCATGATTGAAGGCAGTGATCCAAAACTTAAAAATGAATTTGTAATAATCGGTGCGCATTTAGATCACGTTGGTTCGCAAGCAGGATTATTATTTCCGGGCGCCAATGATAATGCTTCGGGTTCTGCAGGAGTTTTAGAAATAGCGAAGGCATTTGTTAATGGTGGATTGCAGCCCAAGCGTTCCGTTGTTTTTGTTTTGTTTGCCAGCGAAGAACAGGGACTTAATGGCGCAAAACATTTTGTTGAAAGCTGGAAAAACGGCTACGACAAAATTACAGCAATGATTAACATGGATTGTATCGGTTATGGCGACAGCATTCAGGTTGGCAACGGTAAGAGTGCGCCAAAACTTTGGGAGATAGCACATCAAATTGATAAAACAAGTTTCAATTCAATGGTGGATAGAACATGGGACGGCGGCGGTGCGGATGCAACTCCTTTTCATGAAAAAGGTATTCCTTGTTTGTACTTTGTAACAACTAATAGTTATGAACATCTTCATCTTCCATCAGACAAAGTTGAAACGCTTAATCCTGTTTTGTTTGAGAAAGTTGTTAAGCTTGCACATTTAACAGCGCTTGAGATTGCTAATGGAAATTATCAGAGAGAAAACGTAACAAAGTAGAAATATCTAATCATATATCGGTTCATTAGATTCTCGCTTTGCGGGAATGACACTGGGGAGTTTAACGGGCATCTACACCCAGCCGCGCTTTTTATAAAGTTTGAAACCGATCTCTAAAGATTTTTTTATTTGTGATAAAAGTTTTTTATCGAGCTTCTTTATATGAAAACAGGATTTTCCTTTAAGGATTGCAAGAAGTTCGGGTTCAAAAACATCTTTTAATTTTGTATCTGCATAAATAGGCATAAAATAAAATCCCACATAATTGCTTTGAATAATTAAACCAGCAAAGCAAATCTCTTTTCTTGTTCTTCCATCAATCTCAATTTTTTTTTCAGACCAAAGCTCATAACGCAAGTCAAAGTCGTTGCGCGCAGTAAACGGCGGCTCGAACTTTTTCATCAGCTTTTTTATTTGATCGAAAATTTCTTTGCGGTCTTCGGTCATAAAATGCCTTTAATTGTTTAGTACTGCTTCCAGCGCTTCTCTGTGTGCTTTAATTGTCTTATCCAAATCTTCTTTGTTATGAGCAGTTGAAACAAACAAAGCTTCAAACTGTGCTGGAGCGAGATATATTCCGCGGTTTAGCATTTCGTGAAAATATTTTCCATATAACGAAGTATCAGAAGTTAATGCAGATTTAAAATCATTAACATTGTTTTCAGTAAAGAACATGCACATCATAGAGCCAACGCGATTCATTGCATAATTTTTTCCAACAGCTTTTAAGTTCTCTTTAAATCCATTTTCTAAATACATCGAAGCCTTTTCTAACTGAACATAGACTTCCGGATGTTCTTTAATGTGTGATAACGCCGCAAATCCAGCCGCCATTGCAAGCGGATTTCCGCTTAATGTTCCTGCCTGATAAACGGGTCCGCTAGGCGAAAGCATTTCCATAATTTCTCGTTTACCCCCAAATGCACCAACAGGCAAACCGCCGCCAATAATTTTTCCGAATGTTGTAAGATCAGGTTTAACGCCTAAAATTTCTTGTGCACCACCGGCAGCAACACGGAATCCTGTCATCACTTCATCAAAAATTAAAACTATACCTTCTTCATTACATATTCCTCTCAGTTCAACAAGAAATTCTTCGTTTGCCTGAACAACGCCCATATTACCGGCAATAGGCTCAATAATAATCGCAGCAATTTGTCTGCGGTATTTTGTAACCAACTCTTTAACAGAATTAATATTATTGTAATCCGCAAGCAAAGTATCTGAAGCATTTGCTTTTGTAACACCGGGAGAAGTAGGAACGCCAAAAGTTAATGCGCCGCTGCCTGCCTTAATTAAAAAATGATCGGCATGTCCATGATAACAACCCTCAAACTTTATAAATTTATCTCTACCCGTATAACCGCGAGCTACACGAACAGCACTCATTGTTGCTTCAGTTCCGCTGTTAACCATTCGCACCATTTCAACCGAGGGAACCAATTCAGCAATAAGCTGAGCCATTTTAACTTCTAGTTCTGTCGGTGCGCCAAAGCTTGTTCCTTTTTCTAATGTGCGCTTTAATGCATCCATAATGAAAGGCGGGTTGTGCCCGAATAAATGAGGTCCCCAGCTTCCGATGTAATCGATGTATTCGTTGCCGTCAACATCATAAAATTTAGATCCGCTTCCACGTTCTATAAATATTGGATCACCGCCAACGGATTTAAATGCGCGTACGGGTGAGTTTACTCCGCCGGGAATAAATTTTTTTGCTTTTTCAAATAGTTGTTTGCTTTTTGTTGTGTTCATAAACAATAAGTTTAAATGATTAAATATTTCTAAGTGAAACTTAGTGTTCTCGGTGTCTAAGTGGTGAAAAAAAGATTTACCACTAAGACACAAAGATCACTTAGAAACACTTAGTTAAAAAGTATGTTATAATCTTTTTGTTTGCCGGCTTGCCAAAAGTCTTCCGGTACAACTTTCCAATTGTTTAACAAAACGGGTGTAACGATTTTTTCTTTTTCAATCCATTTCATCAAATAAAATCGTAAATCTTTTTCTGTTGAGTTTATAATGCGTGATGATAATTCATCCTGCGGAATTTTAGCGCCGCGAGTTAAGTGCCCCCCGCCGCCATTACCGCGGTATGAATTAACGGCAACTTTATATTTTGTATTAAGATCAAACGGATTGCCGTTAGAAAAATTTTTAATTATCACTCTTGATCCAACGGGTTTTGTAACATCAACAACGTAATCAATTCCTGCGGCAGACTCATAATTGTAATATCGTTCTTCAAGTTCTGGTAATTTACTTCGTTCGGAATATTTGAGATTTCCTTTTTCATCAAGTTTAAATTTTAGAAGATGATCGGTTTCGGCTTTCATTTGATTAAACCAATTGCCGTAGGAATATTCAAGATAATCCTTTATTTCCTGTCCGGTTAATTCCATTGTGTAAAGAAGATTTTCATATCTGTAAAGATCAAACATATCTTTTACATAAACTGTTCCTTTATCAATGTTAGCATTAAATGAAAGCGGAGCAGAGAACGAAACATCGGCACCGGTAAGATTAAGCTGAATTGTTTGGATTAAATCGACAAACTTTGATGGGCCAAAAATAGCATCGCGGGAAGAAATCATTTCGGTAAATTCGCCAACGGGGTTAGAAACATATTGTTTTACTTCTTCAAAATTTTTCTTAAAGCGATTCATAAAATCACTGTCGGGCGGATAGTTTTTCATATCAATAAGCTCGCCGGTTGAACTTTTTATAGCTGTGGTTTTATTAACCGAATTTAAATCTAAAATAAAATTTGCTACAGAAATATTTCGTGCACTGGAAGTTGGTCCAACAACTAAAACCTCTTTGCTGGAGGGACTTTTGGTTTTAAAATTCCATCCAGCATGATCATGACCAACCATTACAAGATCTAATCCCTCAACTTTTTCTGCCACTAATCGAGAAGCATTTTCATTTTTATAAGTGTTTTCATTTTCATCGTTGTATGTATAATCAACTCCTGAGTGGAACAAACCAATCATCAAATCAGGCTGTTCAGTTTCGCGAATCTTTTCAACCCATTTTTGTGCTGTTTCAACCATATCATCAAAGCGCATTCCCGACCAAATCTTTTCCGGAAGCCATTGCGGAATTGCTGGAGTAATCAAACCAAGTATTGCAATTTTTACCCCACCTCTTTCGATTATGGTATAGGGTTTAAAGTAAGCTTCGTTAGTTGTAGTATTGATCGCATTAGCAGCAAGCCAGGGAAAATTAATTTCCTTATTGAACTTATCATAAACATCGTGTCCTGTTTCAATATCGTGATTGCCGACTGTTCCCGCATCATATTTCATATAATTCATTACGTCTGCATAAAGATGAATAGTGTCTGTTTTCTCAAAGTTGTAATAATAAACCGCTGGATCACCCTGAAGAATATCCCCGTTATCTAATAAAAAAACAATTTGATTTGTATCTGCTCTTTGCTCTTTAACATAGGTTGTAACGCGGGCAAGCGAATTATTTGACTCTCTGTTTTCTTTAAGATCATAAGGAAAGATTGCGCCGTGAACATCTGATGTTTCAATAATTTTTACACTAATACTCTGAGAAAAAGAAATTGTAACAGACAGAATAAAAATATTTAATAAAAAGAAAAATTGTTTTAACATTATTAACTTCCGATAAATTTTGGTGTGTAAGATAACAAAAGGAATGTTAACAGATTATGAAAAAGGCGACCGATTCAGATCGCCTTTTAAGTAAAACAGAAAATTTCAATTGTCAATGCTACAAGAATCTGAACTAAAATAGAAAAATAGATTCCGGGTCAAGCCCGGAATGACAAAATAAATATAGTTATCTTTTTTCGTAAGAAGGCTGTTTGGGATTAACAGGTGGATTTTCTTTATGCAATCTCATTACTTCCTCAATAGCTTTTTCAAGCTGATTGTCTACACCCTTTGAAAGTTTTGTATAATCTTCAGGAACGTTAATATCTGGATCAACACCGTGACCTTCTTTAAACCAGGTTCCATCCGTGTTATACTGCCTAAATGTTGGCACGGTTACATTTCCGCCATCAATTAAAGTCGGTGCACCCGAAATACCAATTAATCCACCCCAGGTTCTTGAACCTATTAATGGACCAACACCTGCTTTACGGAAAAAGTCCGGGAAAGCATCACCGCCGGAGCCGCTCCATCCATTTATTAACATAACCTTGGGACCGAAGTTTGCGACAGGAGGCCACTGCCAATTTTTTCCATCTCTAACAGCAAAGAATGCAAGCGGCTTTCTGTTTAATAATTCTACAAAGCGATCAGGAATTTGTCCGCCGTTGTTAAATCTTTCATCTATAATCAATCCTTCTTTTGAAAATTGTGCAGAGAATTGTCTTACAAGTTCATCCTGCCCATCAATGCCTGTGCTTGGAACGTAGATGTATCCAATTTTTCCATTCGTTGCTTCATCAACTCTTTTTCTGTTTGATTCAATCCACTCAAGATTTCTTAATCGTGTTTCATCGGTCAAAGTTTTTACGATAATATTCCACGCTCCATCTATTGAGGGTTTATCGTTTACAGTAAGTTCTATTGTTTTATCAGCAAGCCCTTCAAAAGCAGACCAGGGATCTTGTGTAACATCAATTGAAACACCATTAACAGCAAGAACGTAATCGCCTTCTTTAATTTTTATTCCTGATGCAAGAAGTGGAGAACGAACTTCACTATCCCAAACCGCACCATTAACAATCCTTTTAATTTTGTAAGCCCCATTGTTTAATTCCCAATCAACGCCAAGATAGCCAACCTGTCTTTGAAGCGGAGTTTCATCATCGCCGCCGCTGCGGTAAGTATGAGATGAATTTAGTTCGGCAATCAATTCGCCAAGAACATAATTAACATCGCCTCTTGTTACGGCATTGTCAATCAATGCGCCGTATTGTTTCTTCATTGCTTTCCAATCAACGCCGTGCATGTTTTTATCATAGAACAAATCTCTTTCTAATCTCCAGACATCATTAAAAATTTGTTGCCATTCTTCACGCGGCGCAATTGTCATTTCAAGTTGATTAGTTGGAAGTTTTTTATCTAATTTCTGATCAGGAGCAACATCAACGACAGAAAAAGAATTTTGTTTTGATAGAAGAATCTTTTTTTCATCCGCAGATATTTGAAATGCATCTGCATGATCAACAATTGTTTTTTCTTCTCGTTTATCAAGATCATAATAACCAACAGGTTTTTTCTTATCTGCTGAACCGCCGTTAGGCATACGATGAAAAATTACTTTGCCTGTTACTGCGTGAAGATTAGCAATGTTACCTGCTGCCGGCGGAAGGATTACCACGCGTTGTTCAAAACCATCAAAATCAATTTTTACTTCTTTTATTTTTGATTCGTTTTTTTTCTCTTTTTTCTTTCCGTCTTTCTTCTCGGCATCCTTTTTTACATCATCTTTCTTGACCACACTCGAATCATTTTTTGGAGCCAATGGAGAAGGTATATCCTTAGTTAAAGTTACGGCGGCAATTTGAGTTGAGTTTGGATATGTCCACGTTCCTTCAAAATCACCGTAAACCGGAGTGAAGTTTCTGTTGGTTAAAAAGAATAAGTATTTGCCCGAAGGATCAAACACAGGTTTTAAATCATTATAGTATCCGGAAGTAACCTGCTGAATCTTTTCTTCTTTTGTATCATAAATTGCGATAGCCGTTGTTCTACTGTCAAGTTCTTTTCCATAAGCAATATATCTGCTATCCGAAGACCAGCTTACAGAAAAATTTTCAAGTTCACCTTCGTACATCCATTTTTGCTGATCAACCTTTGTAATTTTATCGTTATCTAAAATATAAATGTAAACAGTCATTGTCTGATCAATAAAAGCAAGTGCTTTGCTATCTGGCGACCAAAATATTTTATATCTAAATCCTTCACCAAGTGAAGTTAATTTTTTTTCTTGCGATGGTTTTTCCATATCAAGCAAGGTTAATTCATATTCTCCAGATCGATCGCTAAAGTAAGCAGCGTAATTTCCATTAGGAGAATAAGATGGAAATCTTTCCGCAATTCCAGATGATTGAGTAAGATTAATTACAGGTCCGTTTTCTGTCGGCACAGAAAATATTTCACCTCTTGCTTCAAACAATGTGCGGTTGCCGTTGTACGATAAAGAAAAATTTTGAATCAGTTTTTCAACATTTACATTGCGAGCCATTAAGGTTGATTCATCTGTTACAACATTAATTTTTACTTCGCGGTATTTTTCTGTTGTAAGATCAAGCAGGTAAAGAAGTCCGCCAGCTTCAAAAACAATTTCATTTGGACCAATTGATGGAAAATGAATATCGAACTCATCAAAGTTTGTTATTTGTTTTGT
>JAVHOU010000009.1:0-6995 GCA_036170275.1 Ignavibacteriaceae bacterium | reverse complement strand
ATTTTTTTAAAATTTATAAAACAGAATAAACCGATGTTATTGTTTCTTGTTTCTATCATCCTTTTCCTTGCCTTGTTATCAAAGGAAGTTTCTTTACTTGTACCATTCTTATTCCTTGTACATTACTTTATTGAAAAAAAAGAGTTATCGCTGGATAAAAACAGTATCGGTGTTTTGTCGATGATTGTAATTGTTTTTGGATCTTATTACTTATTAAGGGGCGTTTTTTTATCCGGGGTTCATATCGATAAATTTTCATTTACCACATATTATAAAAATATCTTAATCCTACCTGAAACAATTTCAAAGTTTTTCATTCCCATTGGGATAAAAGCATTGCCAAGCATTGAATTATTCACATCAATTTCTGGTATAATCATTTTTGTTTTGCTTTTATTACTTCCATTTAAGTTTAATTCTATCAACAAATACAGATATTATTTTGGGCTTTTCTGGTTTATTTTTCTATTGATTCCAGGAATGGTTTTTAGAACCATGGAACAAGATGGCTTCTATTATTGGGATTGCCGATCATATCTTCCTTCAGTTGGACTTATTTTTATGGTTGCAGAAATTTTGCGAGTAATTGATTTACAGAAATGTAAAAATCTTTGCGGTTTACTTTTAATAATCTATCTTCTGATTTTAGGTACGTTTACTTTTATTAAAATAAAAATGTATGAAAATCCGATAACATATTGGAATGCAGTTAAAACAGATTACCCTTCTAGATTTCTTCCCTATATCGGACTATATAATTATTATAATTATTTAGAAGACAATTCAATTGCAGAAATACAATTGTTAAAAGCTCTTCAAATTAATCCCAAAGATTTTTCTGTCAGGCAATTACTTGTTGATTTTTATCAAAAAAATGGCAAAAAACAAAAAGCATATCAATTAGTTAAAAATACTTTAGAAAAAAAAATCCCTGGCTCTTCTGGTTTTATTGAAACTGATATTACCTTAAGTATCGATTTAGATAAGATGGAAGAAATTGATAGATTACTTGTTGAATATATAGCAGATGATAAAATGATGGAATTGATAAGAAAAACAATTATTCAGAAAGCAGAATTATTAAAGAATAATGGGGATAGCTTAAAATCAAATCTGTTATTAGAAAAAGTTCAAAAAGTTAATTTATAAAATCATTTTTAAATCCCAATAAAAAAATTCTATAACGTTTTTATCCTCTAACCTTTATATGCAACTCTCTTAATTGTTCTTCAGAAACTGTAGATGGCGAATCATCAATCAAAGATATTACGCTTGCCATTATCAGAAAAATAGAATTGGCGTTAAAGGATTGAAATTACTTGTGATGGACGTTCTGATTGCTCACTAACAATAGCAAGCAGATGGCATATGAAAGCCAGGAGTATTGACATTGATATTATAGTATCATATTTTAGTATCACAATGAATTCAAAAAATAAGAAAACTCTTACGGCAATATTACAAGAGCCCGTACGTTCTGATATTAATTGGATTGACATAGAGAGCCTTCTCATTTCTCTTGGTGCTGAAGTATCAGAAGGAAGCGGTTCAAGAGTAAGAGTAGCCTTAAATGGAGTTCGAGCCGTTTTTCATCGCCCGCATCCAAAGAAAGTAACGGATAAGGGTGCTTTAAAATCAGTAAGACGGTTTTTATTAACAACAGGAGTAAAACTATGACTTATAAAGGGTATTCAGCTTATGTGGAATTTGATGACGAAGCAGGAATCTTCCACGGAGAGGTTCTTGATACTAAAGATGTGATTACTTTTCAGGGAAGTTCTGTTGCTGAATTGCGAAAAGCTTTTAAAGATTCCGTTGATGATTATCTTGCATTTTGCAAAGAACGCGGAGAAGAACCGGATAAACCATTTTCAGGAAAATTTATTCTTCGCATTCCCAAAGAATTGCATAGGAAGATCTATATAAAATCTATAAAAAGCGGACAAAGTATAAACAACTTTATAACCGATCGGCTTAGTTCAATGGCAAAATAATTCAGGTTGAAAAATTCTGTTTGAATTTTTCCTTGAATTCGATCTTGTCCGCCGCGGAAGATTGAACATTATTATCTCACCTTTATATGCAACTACCTCAACTGTTCTTCAGAAACTGTTGATGTCGAATCATCCATCAATGAAACAGCACTTGCTGTTTTTGGGAATGCAATTACATCACGGATAGAATTCTCGCCGGCAAATATCATTGCCATTCCGCCAAAGGCGGACAGGTCTATCAAATCCAAAGGCAATGCCTCCGTGCGGTGGAGCGCCGTATTTATTAAAAATCCCTATGGGAAAGGCATTCATTAAAAATCCAAATTTATGCTGTGCTTCTTCTTCGGAAATTCCTAGCGCCTTAAACATTTTTGCCTGAAGATCTGAATTATGTATTCTTATACTTCCACCTGTAATTTCGCTTCCAATTAAAGTATCGCAACTAAATTTAGTGCTGCAAAAAAAATTTAACTAAAAATAGTTGAAAATTTAGGAACATTAAAGTAGGGTGTATTGTTTTAAAATCTAGCATTTATTATATCATAGGGAATATTTAACCTTATTATAACATACAAAATATCACAAAAATTTTTTTGATTATTTTAATCTTTATATGTACATTAAGCCTGTACAATAAAAAGGATTTGAAATGTCAACAAGCTTAACATATACTCAGGCGCGTGCTAATCTGGCAACATTATTAGATGAGGTCTCGCTTAATAAAGAAGTTGTAATTATTAAAAGAAAAAACGCAGAAAATGTAGCATTAGTTTCAGAAAGTGAATTAGCTGGAATTTTAGAAACCGCTCATTTATTGCGCTCACCAAAAAATGCTCAACGATTATTAAAAGCATTATTAAAAGTTCAAGAAAAAACAGAAACCCCAAAATCATTAAAAGAGTTGAAACGGGAATTTGGTCTTGAAAAATAAGAGTCCAAATGAGCGTTTAAGTGTTTTTCACACCGAATTTAGAGAAGACCTGGCTTATTGGGTAAAAATTGATCGTAAAGTTGCATTGAGAATTTTAGATATAGTAGAAGCAATAATGCGAGATCCATTTGAAGGGATTGGTAAACCGGAACCGCTTCGTTATTTAGGTGCCGGGGTTTGGTCAAGAAGAATCACACAAGAACATCGTATTGTTTATGTTGTAGGCGATGATAAAATTGATTTTGTCCAATGTAGATATCATTATTAATTTACTTTACATAGATAGAGGGAGATAACACTTTTTGACTATAATGCCCGGAAACAATTTTTTCAGTCACTACAAAGGTTCGAAAGTTAAAAGAGTGGTTTACCTAACCTTTATATGCAACTCTCTTAATTGTTCTTCAGAAACTGTAGATGGCGAATCATCCATAAGTGAAATTGCACTTGCTGTTTTAGGGAATGCAATTACATCACGAATAGAATTCTCGCCTGCAAATATCATTGCCATCCTATCAAATCCAAAGGCAATGCCTCCGTGCGGTGGAGCGCCGTATTTAAAGGCATTCATTAAAAATCCAAATTTATGTTGTGCTTCTTCTTCAGAAATTCCTAATGCTTTAAACATTTTTGCCTGAAGTTCTGAATTATGAATTCTTATACTGCCACCGGCAATTTCGCTCCCATTTAAAACTAAATCGTATGCACGAGCTTTAACTTTACCGGGATCAGATTCCATTAATGGCACGTCTTCAATTCTTGGCGAAGTAAACGGGTGATGCATTGCATAAAATCTATTCGTCTCTTCATCCCATTCAAACAAAGGAAAATCTGTAACCCAAAGTAATTTTGGTTCGGAATCTTCTTTAATAAGATTTAACCGCTTTGCCATTTCTAATCTGAGAGCACCCATTACGTTTAGGGTTTTTAATTTTGGTCCTGATAGAATAAAAATTAAATCACCGGGTTTTGCATTCAATGATGAAGTAAGATTTTTCTTTTCGTCATCTGTAAAAAATTTCATTGTTGGTGATTCAAGTTCTGAGTCCTTTACTCGAATCCAGATCAATCCTTTTGCACCAAGCACTTTTACAAAATCTGTGAGAACATCAAGCTGATTGCGGGTATAATCGCCGCATCCCGGAGCCAATAATCCGGTTACAATTCCACCATGATCAATTGCATCTTTAAAGACATTAAATCCGGTATTTGCAAAAATATTATTAATTGTTTTCATTTCAAGATTGAAGCGAAGATCAGGCTTATCACTGCCGTATTTTTCCATTGCTTCATCAAACGTTAATCTTGGAAGTGGTATTTGTAATTCACGATTCCAAACTTCTTTAAAGAATTGTCTCATTAATCCTTCAACAACAGCAAAAATATCTTCCTGATCAACAAAAGACATTTCAACATCAATTTGTGTAAACTCTAGTTGTCTATCAGCGCGCAAATCTTCGTCTCTAAAACATTTTACAATTTGAAAATAACGATCCATTCCCGCAACCATAAGAATTTGCTTATACGTTTGTGGTGATTGAGGTAGTGCAAAAAACTTTCCTTTGTGAATCCTGCTTGGAACTAGAAAATCACGCGCACCCTCAGGAGTGCTTTTCATCAACACAGGAGTTTCAACTTCGACAAATCCATTTTCATCAAAATATTTTCTTGTGAGAAGATACATTTTATGTCTAAGTATTAAATTCTTTTGCAGTGCCGGTCTTCTTAGATCAAGGTATCTGTATTTTAAACGCAAATCTTCGTGCGTGTCTATTTCATCTTTAATGGGGAAGGGAGGAGTCTCGGCTTCATTTAAGATTATTAAATTATTTACCATAACATCAATGTGTCCGGTAGGAAGATCTGGATTATCTGTATCTGCAGGACGCTTTCTTACAACACCTTCGATTGAAATTACAAATTCACTTCTTAGGTCTTTTGCAGCGCTGTGAGCTTGTCCATTAAAAGTTGGTTCAAACACAATCTGAGTGATCCCATATCTATCACGCATTTCAATAAAAATTACTCCGCCTAAATCTCTTCTTCTATCAACCCAGCCGTTAAGCACTACATTTTCGCCAATGTTCTTTATACGTAATTCACCGCAAGTATGTGTTCTTCTTTTAAATTGCATAATGATCCGAATAACTCCTAAATGAATTTGAGAGCTAAAAATAAATAAATGATGATGGGCAATCAAATTCTTATTATTTTAAATCATCAGTTTGATTAAAAAATTTTAATATGCTTTTACTTGGAATTTTAGCTGTAGTCCAAACGGTTTTTTTGCCGGGATTTATTTTTGTGAGTGTTTTTAAAATAAAAACAACAGGCACAATTCAGAAATGGATATATGTTTTTGCTCTAAGCCTTTTCTTGAATTATACCCTGGTAACCGGACTTACTCTGATTGGATTTTATAAATCAATCGTAATTTATTTTATCATTGCAATTGAACTAATAATTATTGCTTATCTATTAATAACTAAAAAGAGCACAATTGATTTAAGTAATAGTTTTAGCAACCTATTTATAAGTTACATTTCTTTCTTCAGGTCTTTGCCCATCTCTGGAAAAGTTTTGATGATAGCTACTACGATAGTTGTCATATTCTATTTTTCATTATTCCTATCAAACCTCGGGACGATTTTTTACTTTGTGGATACTGTAAATAATATCCATTGGAACACCTGGGCAATGGATTTTGCAAATAATACTTTACCGAAACAATCTTCACATTTTCCTCAGCTTATACCGGCAAACTGGTCAATCAGCTATTTACTTATAGGTGAACCGAATGTTCATTTCTTTCCTAAAAGTTTTATGCCGTTATTTTTCTTTGGCAATCTTTTAATGTTCCTCGATTTAGCTCTCGATAAAAAAAAGTATGTTTATTTAACGGCATTAATCATTTACGGACTTTTTGCCCCAATAATATATAATCTGGTTTTTATTGCAGACGGCAATGGTGATTTGCCAGTTTCGTTTTTTGCATTTTTAGCTTTCTATGCCTATTTAAAAACAAACAAAGAAAAATTTGTATTAAAAGAGTTTGTTATTGTTTTTCTGTTTGCTTCAACCGCTGCGGGGACTAAGCTGGCTGGCTTCTACATCTTCTTCTTTATCTCAATTCTCTGCTTTTATTATTTTATAAAAAACTATAAGCTAGTAAGCAAAAAACAAATCTCGATTTTAGTTGTTTCTATTTTTTTAATTCTGAGCACAAATTTATTTTGGTATTTATTAAAACCACAAACTATGGCTGGTGGTTTGCATCAGCCCGAATGGTTGGCGGAGGGTTATGCAAATATTTTAATGAATGCTCTTTATTTGGCATATTATAATATTGGACTTCCTACAGTAGCCTTTTTTGCTTTAACACTTTTATTTAGTCTGTTTGTTAAAGAATCACGGTACGTAACTATATTTTTTGTAATCCCACCAATAATTCTTTGGATGTTCAAATACAGCGCTGATTTTAGAAATTTAAGTTTTGTGGTTCCATTTATTTCTTATGTTTCTGCCTTTGGTCTATTTAAGATTATAGAAATTTTAAAGAATAAAAAACTCAATACTAACATTGCCCCAAATGCAATAAAAAAAGCTGAACTTAGCAAAAGAACAGTTTGGTTATTTATGCTATTTATTGCAGTTGGATTGATTTGTTTTTTTCTGATTGAAACCAATTACTTCTATAAAATTTTATATTCAATTTATTCATTTATAAGCAAGTATTATTTTCGATCTAACAGAATAACATACTTAATCGATTTTACATTCTTTCTTCCTGTAGATTATTATCAAAGAGTTTTTGGGACAATGTTTTTATTAGCTGCCATAGCAAGTTTGTTCTACATTTTAAAAACAAGAGTAAGAGATGTAATTATAGTAATAGTAGTAGCCGCAGTATTTTTAAATTTTACATTTATAACCAAATCCACCATATTAAATCATCAAAAGGAAGAATTTGCTAAGGTTGATGCAAGGAATTATTACCAGACAATCAGTACAATTATAAATAGTGCAGGATTGGACAATAAAGTCTTTACAAATTTTGCACCCATCTGCTC
>JAVHOU010000008.1:0-7030 GCA_036170275.1 Ignavibacteriaceae bacterium | reverse complement strand
GATCGGAAGATCTATAAATCTTATAGCCTTCAAAATGGTGACCATCACCTCCAATATTGGCAGTAAAATCATCATAAGAATTTTCAGCCGCATCATCCCAATTTAGCGTTACTTTATTATTTCCCGGGATTGCAGTTAACAAAGGGGCTGGTGGAGCAACAGCGAACTTGTAATTATTCTGATACGTTTGTTGTGCTCTTCCTCTTTTCTTAAGAACTTCATTTCTTCTCAAAACTCCACCTGGGTCTATCTGTGGTCCATTAACTAAAATGACAACCATTGAGAATGGTTGAACATCTCCGGCTTTCATAGGAAACAAACTTGAGGAAACAAACAGATCATATTCACCAGGAGCAACAACTTGGGGATTAAAGTATTTTCCCGGGATCATAAAATCGAACCACATCTGGGCGTCACTGTTAATATTTAATCCACCTGCCGCGATTCTCTGTGCGTTTGTTATTCCTATTTGATCAGTTTCCTTAACATCTGTAAGATCTACCTTTGGTTCACCCGGTCTTCCTGTGCCAACACCTGATGTTGGTTTGCCGTCTCCTTCACCTAAATCGCCGGAACCAGGGACCCCATCTAGTCCAACATCATCTGTCAATGAGTTCCAGTCTCCATCATTATCAATACCATCAGTACGTGATTCATCAATCATTTCATCAATATTTTCATCGATACCAACATCTCTTAGACCATCTCTATTTAAATATTTTTTACCTAAGGAAGTTTGATTGAGATTATATAAGATTACAGGTGTACCTGGAACTTTATAACGGTGATATTGGTCTGTTGCTGCCTGATCAATCATCGCCTGAGTAATAGTAGGAAGATTATTATAACTTGTTGAACTGTTAGAGTTGTTATTATTATCAATATTATCATTGTATTTTTTACCAAGATCTTTTTGAGTCAATTCAATCAGCCAAACTTGTCCATTTTGAATCGGGTCATTTTCCGGATTTGGAGGCCATCTGTGCCATCTATCATTAGCAGCCTCATCAATCATTTGCTGGGTTACAACCGGGCTGCCTTCTTCACCATTATTATTGTCATCTAGTCCATTTGCAAACGTAGTACCTGGCTGTGTACCAAATGGGATGTGGGTCTGATTTTCATCAATTAATCCATTACCATTATCATCAATACCATTGTCAGGAATTTCCCCTGCTAACATTTCTTCTGTCACTTTTGGACCAAGTGCCTCACCATCTCCATCATTATCAATTCTATCAACTGAATTTCCTGGAGTTTCAAGAAAGGATAGGGCAACAGCACCGACAGGGTCATTCCCAAATGATGGGGCTCTGTTATCGCTATCTCGTGACCAAAGGAATCTTCCAAGAATATCAAAATCAGCAATATCATCTTGTGAATCTCCATTACCACCGACAAAATCAGCAAACCAAATTGTAACTCCCATTTTGGGAATATCTTTTGTTCCATCGTTTCTTAAAGTATAAAGCAAAAAGACATCATCTTGAATTAATAACTGAGTCCAGGCAAGAGTTCTTTGATCAACAATTATTCCTAATCCCCTACGAGTAAGATCGGTAGTATCGGGAAAATAATTTGTATAACGATCATATCTGTCATCAGATGCTTTAGCAAAAAGTTCCTGGTCAGCATTAAATATATTTTTTCCAAAATAACCATTCCAGCTACCTTTCCAACCCGGATCATTTAGATCACCTGATTTATCGGGCCAGGATGATGGCCAGGTATCGGGATCTAAGCTGTTAGCAATTGTGTTTTTCCCATCGACGGGAGAAGAATAACCTGGGATTGGTTCAAGATTCCAGCTTTTACCTGATGGTGAAGTTCTATAAGATGGCACGTCAATTATATGTTGAATTTCTCCATTATTGTCAATCACTTCACCCCCGAGAATCAAGCCTGTTAGTGCAAGATAAACCTCACCTGTATTTTTGGGCCATTCATAAGGTGTTTGAACATCAATAGGAAACTCTCCGCCAGTTCTGCCTGTAAAAGCAAAATTGAAGATAGTGGTCCTAACTCTATTTCCTTCCATTTGAGCTTGCGCACGAAATCTTGGATCACCACGTTCCTTACTGGGAATATGTTGATCAACTTGTCCCAATTGGGCAAAAGTTAAAGTGCTCAGAATAGAAAATAAAATTATAGACTTTAAACAAATTTTATTATTTATGAACATTAAAATTATCCTCCGAAGTAAGATCTTTTCATTTTTTAAAAAGAGAATTCAATTCCGGTTTGTACTAATCTTGGAACACCATAGTGATCCGGATATCTTAAATATTCTGCAACAGTATTTGGTCTGTTAGGATCTGTCCCTACATTTTGAGCCTCCGTAGTAAAATCCGGATTTCCTGTATCTCCAAAGACATTTACGATAACTTTGGAATCAAGCAGGTTAAATACTTTAACATATGCAGTTACATCGAGACCCATAAGATTAAATGTTTTATTTGCTTTAAGATCAATAACAAACTGGGCAGGTCTGTATCTGCTGTTTGACTGGAATCCCGTATTCAGTCCACGATCTGAAGTATATTGTGTGATGGAAGGTGTATATGGCAAACCAGTTCCATATCTTCCAAGTAAACTAATTCCCCAATCCGTGTCCCCTACTAAAATATTCAAATTTAAATTGTGTCTTTGATCCCAATTTAAAGGATTTAAAAATATTGCGGGTTCCTGATTACCTTGCGCAGCTCTAAATTCATCATCTGGATTTGAATTACTTCCTTCAGCAACCTGATAAGTATAATTAAGATCAAAGGAAAAATGATTAGTAAATCTTTTATTGACGCTAAGAGTAATACCACGAACATTTGAATAATCTTTATTCGTATAAACAGAGTACGTAACTCCATTCAAAGTTGGGATCGGTGGACCGGCTGTAATCCAATCCCTTATATCTCTGTAAAATGCAGTTACATCAATTACATAATCATCAGTAAATTGTTGTCTAAATCCTATCTCATACATTATAGTTTTTTGAGGTTTGATATCAGGATTACCGAATGGATTCCCTACGCTACCAGTTTCAGGAACTTTATATTCACCACCGTTAAACAAATACTGAAATGTTGGTACTTGCAAGAAGTGTCCATATGAAAAATGTACAACCCCATCAGCACTTATTGGATAAGCAATTCCGAAACGTGGGCTGATTTGCCACTTACCGGTTGCATTTTTATAGAAGTATGGTTCCAGGTAAGATTTATACTCCGCAATAGAATTATCTGTCCAAGTATCACCTGGTAAATTCAGACCAAAGTGTGATGGTGAATGTAAAGGAACATTAATATTAGGATCATTTGGGTCAACAATAACTTTCCCGTTGGAATTAAAATAATCTAAGCGCAATCCTATATTGATGATTACGTTTTGAAATTCAACTTTATCCTGGAAATATGATGCAAATTCATCTGGTTTTGCGTTATACTTATTTCGGTTAATAGAATTTTCATCAGGGATCGACGGAATGAAAGGAGTAACAGGAATACCATTTACGGTTAATGGTATTAAAGTATAATCATCAAAAGATAATCTGTGTGTCTTTCCTTCGACACCTAACTGAATCAAATGATTTTCTGCCATTTGACTTGAAAAATCTAGTTTGGCGGTATAAGAATTTGTTTCTCTGAAAAATCTTTGAAGATCAGTTCCTTTTGTTATGAAAGCATAAGCAACGGTGTTTAATGAATCGGGATGCAAATATCTTGGATCCGTCGGGTTGTCAAACAGATATTGGTTGAAGTCTTTTAAAAAATAATTTAATCTTAAAGTGTAAAAGGTTTTGGGAGAAAGAACTTGATTAATCGTGAAAGTTCCATTGTAACTATTCGAGAATTTAAAAGGATTTCCACCGGGATTCCATTTGAAGAAATGATTATAATCCTGGTAATTTTCTTTAGAGTAAAGTAATTCTGTATTAACTTTAAATCCCTGAAATAATTGATAAGCTATATTTGCTTGCGCAAGCCATCTTTTACTCCAATTCATTGGAACTGCATGTCCATCACTTTTGGAACCATTAATATTGTACTTCTGCAATCCATATAAATATCCATCATCGTAAACATACCTTCCGTTTACGAAAAATGTTATGAGGTTATTTGTAAAAGGGACAGAACCGCTCAGACTGCCTTGAAAATTGTAATTTGTGAATGGGTCATACTTATCGATGTTAGTAAAATAATTTGTAAAATTACTAAGATAATCACTGGAATAAATATTTAAGTTACCCTGAAAATCTCTGCCCCCCTCTTTTGTAACAGTGTTTACAATACCAGACATTGCATTTCCGTATTCAGCATTAAAAGTTCCGCTAATTACTTGTAATTCCTGAACACTGCTATTATCTATATCAACCCCTCTGCTATTATCATATGGATCGGTGATAGATATACCATTAACCCAATAAGCAATCTCGCTTGATCTTCCACCTCTTATATGAAAACCTCCACTAGCGTCTCTGGAAACCCCTGCTTGTAGTTGAAGAATATCATTAAATTCCTGAACGGGTAGTTCTTTTATTTGTTCAGCAGATACAAAAGATTGGCTGGAAGTAACGTCCTTTTGAAGTATGTCTTTCTTACCTTCAACAACAACAGCTTCTAATTCAACTGCTGACTCGGAAAGGGAAAAGTCCTGTTTGGTCGTCAGATCGATAGATATTTTTACACCCTCAACAATTACTGGTTGATAACCAATATATTGGGCTTTTACATTATAAGTACCGGGAGAAATATTCAAAATGGTATAGTTCCCATCTATATCAGTTGCTGCTCCCATATTAGTTCCAACTATAATTATGTTAACAAATGGCAACGGCTCATTTGTTTTAGCGTCAACGACTTTCCCGGTTAATTTGCCTGTTGTTCCGGCAAACAATACTGAAGAAGATATTATTAATAAGATTATACTTAGTATAAATTTTCTCATAGTTTCTCCCTAACGGCTTAAGCCAAATTCTTTATCCTGCAATATTAAAATTTAAATTAGCTAATAATTTATTATTTATTTCTATTCTGATTTTTTTTGAAAGTTCTTCTATGTGTTTTTTCATATAAGGAAATCCCTTTTGATTTTGTACTGCTGTCAAAATCTTTCCTTTAAGTAATTCAAAACTTCCAGGTTTTCCATCCTCCTTTTTTAATACTCTAAAAAATCCGAAGTAATTCTCAATCTTTAATGGACCTACAATTTGACCCACATTAGAGTTCCACAAAGTATCTTTAAACTCTCCAAATTTTGATACAGGTGATAACCCCATCTCACCATTATTTAGGGCAGACCATTTTCTAGCAGAGTAGTCTCTTGCTAACTTCCCAAAATCCTCTCCTTCCGCCAAATTTTTTTGCACTAAATTAACTTTAGCTGAATCCTTTAACACTATTTCCTGTACATTCATTTCATTTTCGCTTTTAAAGTATTCAATATTCCTATCATAAAAAGCATAAAGTTCTGAATCTGAAACTGGTATAGTATTAAGTATTTCATTTCTTTTATAATCAAGAAAAATATTATTTGCTATTTGATTCAATTTTTCAGTGACAGTGATATCTTTATCGTATCCCCTTTGATATGCGATTTCCAACAACTTCTTTTGCATCAGTAAAGCAAGGATTGCAGTTTTGATAGATCCAATGGAGTTCAATTTTTTAAGATTATAAGAAGGTGTTGCAAAAAGCATCTGCTCAATTTCTCCAACCGTGAATCTTTTATCATTGTACTCAACACAAAATGTTTTATTATTAGTAAAATTAGTTTTTAATTCTGTTTTAGCTAAATTTAAACCATTAAGCTGATTAAAAATATTCTTAATAGCATTTTCATCATATTTAATTTTATTCTTTCCAAACAGTTCAGTTAAATATTCTCTTTCATATGGTCCTTTTTTAGAAATTTTAATCGCTCTTTCTAACTTCGGTTTCATATTCAAATAATCATATTCCGTCATTATCGGATTAATTATTTTATTTTCTAATTTGATTATACTATAACCCTGGGCGGTTTTTATAGGTTTAGAAATTTCTCCAACTTTTAACGAATACGCTGCCTCTTCAAAATTCGGATCGGTATCCCCCCACGTAACATATCCAAGATAACCGCCATTATTTCTTAAAAGCGAATCAGTAAATACTTGTTTAGCAAGTGAGTCAAAGGAAACACCTATTTTTAATAATTCTAACAAATTATTTGCAGCTTGTTCGGTTGGTGCATATAAGTGACGCAATTCTAATTTAAAGTTAGATCTTTTATATGCTTCTCTTATTTCAGTATCCGTAGCTGTTATCTTTGAATATATTTCCTGATCTTTTAAATAAGCCAATTTAACTTCATTTTTTGCCCATTGGATTTCTTTTTGATATTCAGGATCATTGTCAATTTTAGTATTGTCATCGTAATCACTCAGAATAATTTCATTAATCATATTGTTTAATATTGTATTTCGCAAAACGATATTATCATTAACCCCGGTAAAGACAAGATAGTCAGCATAACGATTATAAAATTGTTGATAAGTAATTTTATGAGTGTCTACTAAAGCAATTACGCCTTCTTCAAATGATTGAGCAATACAATTCGTGAATAAGATAAGGATGATAAAAAGTAACTTATACAGGGTGGACCTAAACATAGTATCAAAATTTCTAATAATGTTTTTCTTTGTTAATAATTTAGCTTAAAAATATATCAAAAAATGATCAAATACAAAGTGTAATTTGTGTCTTTTTATCGATTTCTCAACTAACTAAAAATTCATGTTGGTATTTTATAAATTCAAACAATTAAATCCTTGTAAAGATTTTAAAGAGTTCATTAATAATTGACTGAAAAATTTGATGGGTTATTAAATCCGATAGGAAGAATGATTGTAAAAGTTTATTACTTTTCACTCATCACAATCATCCAGGTCTAAGAAATTCATTAGACGTGAGTGTGCATCTTTTGGAATATCAACATTATATTTTTTGTCATTACTGTCCGGTTATAAGTTGAATAAAGATAATTGGTTATAGTTCTGGTC
>JAVHOU010000007.1:0-7087 GCA_036170275.1 Ignavibacteriaceae bacterium | reverse complement strand
TTTAAAAAATGCTTCACGAAGAATTAAACGATAGAGAAAAAACGATTCTGCGCTCCATCATCCAGCAGTTTATTTTAACTGCTTCACCTGTTGGATCGCGGAATATAACCAAGAAATTTAACGTTGGTGTTTCCCCTGCAACGGTTAGGAATATTATGTCTGATCTGGAAGACACAGGTTTTATCGATCATCCGCATACTTCTGCAGGTAGAGTTCCGACTGATAAAGGTTATAGATATTATGTAGATACTTTGATGGAAATTCAGAAATTAAAAAATACTGACAAAGGAATTATTGATAAAAGTTTAGATCAAAACATTTTAGAGACTGATGAAATACTTAAAATTGCTTCAAGGCTATTAAGCACTATTACAAATCAAATTGCCTGTGTCACTTATCCAACTTTAGATAAAGGCATTTTAGAAAAAATTCAATTAGTAAGTTTAACCTCAACACGCTTGCTTGTTGTTGTTAGTATCAAATCAGGTTTAGTAAAAACTATTACGTTAGAATTTAACAGCGAAATTGGGAATATTAAATTACAAAAAGTTGAAACCTTGCTAAATGAAAGGTTGAATGGACTTACATTTCAGGAAATTCGTAAAACGGTTAAAGAAAGATTTGTTGATGTTGGAGAAAATGAAAAACCGGTAATCAGACTTTTTATTGATTCTGTAGATAAGATTTTTAAAGATCACCATAAAGAAGATAAACTTGTAATTTCCGGTGCAACTAATGTAATTCAGCAGCCGGAGTTTGATGACCCTGAAAAATTTCAAAGCGTAATCGAACTGATTGAAGATAAAGATATTATCATCCACATTATGGATAGAAAAAAGTTTGAGGGTCCTAGTGACGTCTTGATCTCAATCGGAAGTGAAAATGAAAATGAAAAATTCAATGAGTACAGTTTAATTACCAAGGAATATACGTTTGGAGAAACATCCGGGACCGTTGGAATTATTGGACCAAAACGAATGGAGTACTCAAAAGTTGTAGCAATAGTTTCATATCTTGGTAATATATTATCAGAAGTTTTAACAGGAAATAAATAAGGAGAAATAATTTAAATGTCCAAACAAAAAGAAAATGAAGAGAACAAAGAAGAATTAAATGAAAACATCAAAGAAGAACAAGAAGTAAAAAGTAAAAATCAAACTGAAGAATTAGAAATAAACTTAGAAGCTGAAGAAAAAATTAAGTTACTGGAAGCTGAAGTTATTAAGTATAAAGAATTGATGTTGAGAAAGGCTGCTGAGTTTGAAAACTATAAACGCAGAACAGAAAATGATCAGCTTAATTTATTAAAGTATGCGGCTGAATCAGTAATTATAAAATTACTCCCAACAATTGATGATCTTGAAAGATCTCTTTCGCATATGACTGAAGAAACAGATATTCAAAAAATAAAAGAAGGCATCCAGCTCATCTATAATAAATTTATAAAAATACTTGATGAGCAAGGAGTTAAAAAAATTGAATCTGTCGGTAAACCATTTGACGTTGAATTCCATTCGGCATTGATGCAAAGAGCTGATGATTCGGTTCCTCACCACACAGTTTTAGATGAGCTTGAAACAGGTTATATGTATAAAGATCGAGTTATAAGACATGCAAAAGTTATTGTAAGCGAAGCTTCCCTTCCTAATCAAAGAGAAAGTAAAACTAATTAATGACTAAAAGAGATTATTACGAAATTCTTGGTGTTCCTAAAAATGCAAACAAAGATGATTTAAAAAAGTCCTATCGTAAACTTGCAATGCAATATCATCCGGATAGAAATCCGGGGGATAAAGAATCTGAAGAAAAATTTAAAGAAGCTGCAGAAGCTTACGAAGTTTTAAATAACGATGATAAGCGTGCAAAGTATGATAGGTTTGGACACGATGGAGTAAGAGGAAGTCAGTATGGTTCTCAAGGATTTTCAGATATCAATGACATCTTCTCTCACTTCTCGGATATTTTCGGAGGCGGCTCATCAATCTTTGATGATTTTTTTGGAGGCACTCAACAACGCGGCAGACAGAGAAGAGGAACCGGTACTCCCGGATCAGATCTAAGAGTTAATTTAAAACTTACACTTGAGGAAATCGCTGAAGGTGTTTCAAAAAAAATTAAAATAAAAAAACAAATTAAATGCGATAAATGCGGCGGCTCCGGTGCAGAGTCCGGCACATCAAAAAAAACCTGCCCCATTTGTCATGGAAGCGGCGAAATAAAATCCGTCTCAAGATCAGTCTTTGGTCAATTCGTAAATATACAGCCTTGTAATAATTGTAATGGTGAAGGCGAAGTTGTTGATACCCCTTGTAAAAAATGTTTAGGTGATGGAAGAGTAACAGATGAGGTGACAATAAATATCGATGTTCCCGCTGGAGTGCATGAAGGCAGCTATATGACGATGCGAGGCGAGGGCAATTCAGGTAAACGAGGCGGACATCCCGGAGATGTTGTAGTAGTTTTTAAAGAACAAGAACATGAATATTTTGTACGAGAAGAAGATGATATAATTTATGACATGAGCGTCTCTTTTCCTGAAGCTGTTTTAGGAACGGAAGTAGATGTTCCTACTCTTAATGGTAAAGCAAGATTAAAGATTGATCCCGGCACACAATCAGGAAAATTATTAAAGATGAGAGACAAAGGTATTAAGCACTTGAATCATAATGGGCACGGTGATCAAATTGTTCGTATTTCAGTTGATGTACCTAAAAAACTAAGTTCAAAAGAAAAAGAGTTATTAAAAGAATTAGCTTCACAACCAAATTTCAAGGCATCAGACAAAGGTGAGGGCAAAGGATTTTTTAAACGATTTGGATTATAGCTCATTAGAATATTTAAAATATAATTTCTAATTTTAATTGTGTCATAATTATTAACAACATTAAAATCCATTAATAACTCGGGGTGCTAATGCTCGAGAAGTTATCAAATAAAATTGGTTTTACTAAAACTGAAATAAAAATTATACTTTTTATTGTTTCAGTTATGATAATTGGATTCGGATACAGGAATTTGATTGTACAAAAAAATGACTCCCTTAACAAAGTTATCGATTATTCTGAGCAAAATGATTTTTATACAGAGGGACAAAACAAATCTATTAAATCAGATTCATTGAAAAGTAATGGGGCAAAAATTGATTATAAACAAGAAGTTCTGGATTTTAAACAGCGTAGTTTTGATAAGATGCAGAAAAAATCATTACCAGATGAAAAAAGCATTAATCTAAATTTGGCTAAACGGGAAGAGTTGGAAAAGCTGCCGGGAATCGGACCCAAAACTGCTCAAGGGATTTTGGAATATAGAACACTCAAAAAAAAATTCAGAAATGTTAATGAGTTACTGAACGTAAAAGGAATTGGAAACAGTAAATTAGCAAAAATCAAGAAGTATGTTTTTATAGAATAATATCTAGTGTTCATTTCAACCGGAGAAAAATGTTACTTATAAATTTAATCTCTCATGATAATTTTCTTAATCCAAGTGGCGTTGAATTAAGAGTAAATTCAGAAATTATCATCGATAATAAATATTTTAGTGAAGATCGGCATGGATATTGCATTTCAGAACGTATTGATAATAAGGCTTTAACCAATGACACTAATCGGGAGTAATCAGAAAAATAATGCAAGGATTTGAAAACCAGGTCGGTTTTAATATATCGAGTTCGAAACTTCAGGAAGTTGAAGTAAATTTTATTGGCGATCAATTTCGTCTTGTTAATGTTAATGAAGTGAACTTTGATGAGGAAATAAATTTTGAACAAGATTCAGATTCAAAAATTATCACCGTGTTACAGAATTCTTTTAATAAATTACAATCAAAAAAAACTCTCAAAAGTAAATTTGCTTCATTTACACTCCCCTTCGAACTTTTTCATGTGATGCAAATACCTTATGACAATTCTTTATTGTCGAATGATTTAGTTGATGAATTCAAATGGGAATTTTCAGTCCTCTATCCATTCATTCCTACTAAAGATTTAGTATTACAATATTTTGAAATTGATAAAAACGCATTCAATCAGGACAGTACAGCCCTTGTGTTCGCACTTCAAAGACGATATCTGGAAATATTAGATTCATTTTGTAAAAAGAATAATTTACAGCTAAGATTTGTTGACCACCTTCATATAGCTGCTGAAAGGTCATTATCTGTAAGCAATGCAATCTTTTATAAAGGATTGACCCTTAGTGTTTATCTTAATAAAAATTTTCTTTCGCTGTTAATAGCTTTTAGTAGCAAACCGCTTTACTTTAAAGTTATACCGCTTAATGATGTAAGTGAAATTACCGATCATTTATTAAAAGAACTTTCCGGATCTTCCTTAAATAAAATTGATCGATCGCAAATTGAAGCAGCATTTATTTCCGGGGAAGAGATCCCTATTTCGGTAGTTACAACTTTGAAGAAAGTTTTAGGATTTGATTTTATTACGTTTAATCCATTCGATAAAATAAGACCAGTTCCTGAATTGTATGAAAGCAAATTTTATTTAGAAAGATTTAATTCATTTTCCGCAGCAGCAGGAATTGCATTCAGACTTGTCTGATAATTAATATAATTTAACATTTTATGAGACTCAGAATAATATCCGGAATTTATAAAGGGAGACTCATAAAATTACCTCAATCAAAATTAATTCGCCCAACAACAGACCGGGTTCGCGAAACTTTATTTAATGTACTGACTAATAAAATAAATTTTTCGGGTATTTGCGTTTTAGAACTTTATGCAGGATCAGGTGCGGCAGGACTTGAATGTATAAGCCGGGGAGCATCCGCTGTTACATTTGTAGAGAAAAATTTTCATATATATAAAAACTTAATTGAAAATATTTCCTCATTAAATGCTCAGGAAAATTGTACGACTGCAAGATCCACTTCCGAAGATTTCATAAAAAAATTTTCAGGAAAAGCTTTTGATCTCATTTTGGCTGACCCGCCATTCTCTGATGATAATATTTATTCAGTAGTTGAAAACATCAAAGAAAAAAGTCTTTTAAAAGATGATGGTATTATAATAATTGAAAGATCTATTAAGACTAAAGCAAATGACACCTATCATTTTAAAGGAGAGCCAATTAAAATTATTGGGAGTACTTGTCTTTATGAAGTTAATCTTTAGTTTTATTTTATAATTAATATTTCTACTTTTCATCTTATCAAAAGAAAGATTTAAATGAAAAGAGTAATTTATCCCGGTACATTTGATCCCGTTACATACGGGCATCTTGACATCGTTAAACGCGCGGTTGAATTGTTTGACGAGATAATTGTTACAGTTGCTGTTAATCCTACCAAGAATCAATTATTTTCCACAGAAGAACGTGTTATGATGTTGAAAGAAAGTCTCAAGAATTATGATCGCGTAAGCGTAGACTCTTTTGATGGACTGCTCGTCGAGCATGCCAAACAAGTAGGAGCGACTGGAATTATTAGAGGCTTACGCCAGATAAGCGATTTTGAATTTGAATTTCAGATGGCATTAATGAATAGAAAACTTGCACCGGATATCTCAACAATATTTTTAATGCCACATGAAAAATATACTTACCTTAACTCAACAGTAATACGCAACCTTGCGTCTCTTCACGCGGATGTAAGCGACTTTGTTCCTCCAAATGTACACGAGGCTTTGAAGAAAAAGTTTTAAGATTCAGAAGTCGCGGACGATTCCGTGACTTTTATCTGTCACGGTACGAGTGTGACAGCCTTCAATAAAACATTTTTTTAGCAAACTATTTTCCCAAAACAGTCTCAAAAATCTTGCTTATCTTACAAAGAGCAAATAATTTAACGCAACAGAAATTTTTTATTAATTACACAATCAGAGGTTCTTGATGAGTCTCAGTCTTATTGCTAAATCGGTAAAAGCCTCACCCACTTTAAAACTGAATGAAAAATTTGCGATCCTTAAAGAAAAGGGTGATCCTGTAATTCATCTTGGCGGTGGTGAACCAAAAAGTAAAATGCCTATGGAAGCTATACTTGCAACTGTTGCACACGTTAATACCGGCGAAGTAAGATACGCACCTGCAGACGGCATTCCTGCACTTAAACAAGCTGTTATCCGTTACACAGAAGAATTTTATGATAGAAAAGTTAATCCCGAAAATATTATTGGATCGAGCGGGGCGAAGCAGGCAATAATGGTTGCTTTACAGGCAATACTAAATCCGCAGGAAGAAGTAATTTTTCCGGCTCCCTACTGGGTTAGCTATCCTGATATGGCAAGATTAATTGGTGCAATCGGTGTTCCTGCGCTACCGGAAGATGGAACTTTTTATCCCAGATTAAAAGATATTACTGACCGTGTTGGATCTTATACAAAGGCTGTGATTATCAATAGTCCAAATAATCCAACTGGCGCAATGTACACTGAAGAATTTATTTCTGATGTTGTCGAGTACTGTGAGAAAAAAGATCTCTGGTTAATTATGGATGATATTTATCATCGTTTAATATTTGATGGAAGAAAAACTATTAACTGTTATAAGTACGCTAAAAGACTTGATGAAAATTCTAAGATCATTTTGATTAATGGTGTATCCAAACAATATGCTATGACAGGATTTAGAATCGGGTGGGCTGTTGGGAATAAAAAAGTTATCGAAGCAATGAGTAATATTCAGGGACATCAAACTTCGGGTCCATCTGTACTGCTTCAAAAAGCTGCAGTTGCCGCAATAAACGGAATTCAATCCGGTGTTGAAAGTTTGCGTGTTACTTTAGAAAACAACAGAAATGTTATGGTTGATCTCCTGCATTCGTTTGAAGGTGTTAAAGTAACTAAACCTGATGGGACATTCTATTGCTTCGCTGATTTTTCTGTATATGAAAAAGATTCAAATAAACTATCGGAGTTCTTAATTGATAAAGTTCAAGTCCTCACAGTTCCCGGTAAAGAATTTGGTTTGGATGGATATTTGAGATTAAGTTATTGCGGTACGATAAAAGATATTCAGGAAGGAATTGAAAGAATGAAATGGGCGCTTGATCTTAATTCACCTAACGAACTTTACATTGGCGACAGAAAATTAGTGAGGGATTGGTCATGAGTAAATATTTAGAATTCGATACCC
>JAVHOU010000006.1:0-7201 GCA_036170275.1 Ignavibacteriaceae bacterium | reverse complement strand
CTTCAATAGCGATATCTTGTTCGTACGGGTATAATGCTCCCCAATGTCCCATCCTCTGTTCCCAATAAAAGAAATCAATTATTTCTAAATTATTTTCTATTACAAAAGGTAATGCTCCATCATACCATCGCTTTGTTTCATCTTTAAAGTAAGGTTGAATATTAATAGCTCTAAAAAAGTTTTTCAAATTATAATTATTATCAATCTTGAAAGGGTAATGACCTCTAAATATTTCTCCTCCATTCCCATTAATATTTACTACATTCCTGTGCCGATTATTATAATAATGCCATTGTACGTTTCTCGTTTTTGGTAAAAAACGTGGATAAAAACAAATATCTCTATATTCAAATAAAAATTCTTCTTTTAGTTCACTCGTTAATATGGTCTTAAAATTCATTTTCTCATTAGTCATAATTCGATTTGCAATTAAGGTATCCGGTTCTCTTAATCCTTTATAATCAGATATAAAAATATAGTAATCAATTTCGTTACGCATCTCATTTGATGCAGCTAATAATATTCTAGTATCCCCCCCTGCCGTTAATGGTTGAATTAAATGATCGTATCGTTTTCTGATAGCTCTATAGGAACCGTAAAAAAAGTTTATAAAGAAATCAAAAATTATATTTCCTTCAAAATTTTTGTAAAATAAAGGGGTTCGGTTGCTCGTCAATGTATTGATATCTAGGTAATGATTTGGAAGAATTTTCATAATTCTTTTATCAAACCAAGAATTACCGTACCAAGAACTCTCTTCTTGAAGAAATTCATCGGAATGGATCAGCTTTTCTATTTCCTGCGATAGTAGAGGCTTAATTCCTAAAAAATCAAATATCAATTTCGGGTAAGAAGAAAATGTAATGTTTCCACTTGGGTCAGTAAAATAAAATAGTTGACGCAATCCGCAAGCATCTGTTAAAGCAATAAGACTGGTTGAGTTTTTATAAATAATAACAAACCTACCTGAATAGTTTTGAAGTTTTTCCATAATTTTATCCGTATCCAAACAAGAATCACATAAATATTTTACTATATCATCATTATTTAAGTTTGGATTAAAAGGATCTAAAATATATCCTAGTAGAAGTATTTGCCGATCTTCTTTAGAATGTATTAAACAGTTTAATTTTTTATGGTGGATAACAGTAAAGTTTTGAAATGACTTTTTTAAGCAATCTTCAGGTAATTTATTTTTTCCTGGATGGTTATATATGATATATTGATTAGTGAACATTTTACAATAAACTTTCAACAGTTAAAAAAAATATTTTATAGTGAAACTATTTTATCTAGTCTTATTAATATACTTAATAAAATTGTATTGCGACAATGCATAGATGTTGGCTGCGGTTTAAACAAGACTTATAAATCTTAGTAGATTCATTCATCTCTGAACGAAGTGAATTAATTTATACATTTTTATTTTCGTTCATCTTTGTTAATCTTATTTTCCAATAAGCAAGAATAACTCACTGATATATTGGTTAGATTAAATCTTGCTGGTCCTTCTCTTGCGTCTTATCAATTTTTCATATTTAGGAAATATCTTGAAGAAATTACCATAGTTACAATTTTACATTTTGTATCACTTTGATTAAATCTAAAAAACATTGATTCATAGTGGTACATAAATTGACGACATAGTCATTAAAAAAAATTCATACAATAGGAATAAGATGAGTAAAAATAGCTTTATAAACAGAAAAAGTTTCTTTTTATTGATACTATTATCTGTCCTCCAGGCATTTACAATCAAATTATTAGCGCAGACAACTTATTTTATAGATGCAACTGGAGGCAGCGATTCTAATAATGGGACTACATCAGGGACAGCTTGGAAAACTATTACTAAAGTAAACGCCACTTCTTTTGTACCTGATGATATAATTAATTTCAAACGTGGCGAAGTATGGAGAGAAACCTTAGTACCTAAGACAAGTGGAACTTCAGGACATTACATTCATTTTACTTCTTACGGAACTGGTAACAAGCCTAAGATATTAGGTTCAGATTCAGAATTAATAGGGTGGACTTTATATTCAGGGAATGTTTGGTATAAATCTATGGCTTCTGCTCCTCAGGAGATGTATTTTATAAAAAGTGGTGGTGCAAGTCATAGAGGATACTTGCAAACAAGCACTGCAAATTGTAATGGTGATTATAAATATTATCATACTGGCGGTAATCTTTATGTCTATGCGACGTCTGACCCCAATGGATATTATACAGCTATTGAAAAAGCATCAAGACAATATGGTATAAGTTTTTCAACCGATTATGTTTGGATAGATTCCTTAGAAATAAGTTATCCTTACAGAACTGGTATCGTCCTTGAACAAGCTGACTATGCTAAGATAACCAACAATGAAATACATCATATAGGTAAGAGATTTAACAATGATGGTAATCGTGGAATAACTTTTTATGCAATAGGCGGTTTATTCTCACACAATAAAATTTACGAATGCAGTTATTCTGGGATCACATTAAACCCCGGATATAATCAAAATGCTTCATATAATATTATAGAATACAATGAGGTTTATAATTGTTACCATGTTAAAATTGGTATTGTTAGAGACCCAAGTTCAGTTAATATACCTAATGGAAATATTATAAGATATAATACAGTTTATGACATTAATCCCGAAGGTTCGGGAGCAGCTACACCTGTTAATAAAGGAATGGGAATAGAAGTGTTTGGTAATTCAAGTTCTACTGGGACAGAACTCTTTGTAAAGAATACTAGGGTCTATGGAAATTTAGTTTATAATGTTAAAGAGACAGCTTATTATTTTCCAAGATTTGTTGATTCAATTTATGTTTATAATAATATGGCCTATGGTGCAACTTTTCAAGGGTTTTATTTTGGTAAAGATGCTACACAAACAACTTCTGGACACGCTTGGATATATAATAATATTTCATCACAGAATACTTACGAACCGATTAACTTTGAGGATGTTACTGATAAAGTAGTTGATTATAATCTTTATTACCCGACAAAAGGCTTCCCATTTAATTCAGCAAATCTTTCAACTTATAATATAGGTACTAATCTAACAACTTGGCAAGCATTAGGTTTTGATACTCACGGAGTTTTGGGTAATCCATTATTTACCAACACAGCCACTTATGATTTTAGTTTACAAAGTGGAAGTCCAGCCAGGAACACAGGGACTAACTTAGTTAATTCAGTACCTTACTTTTACACAGAAGATATACTTGGTGCAACAGTACCAACAACAACTACAACTGATATGGGTGCGTATGAATCTTATGACGAAAATGCTATTGTCGATAGTGTGGTTCCCAATTTATCATCAGCTTCCATCATCAATCCCACTACAATTGAATTAACTTTTTCAGAGGCATTAGAAATCAATTCTACGTTGAACAAATCAAATTATTTTATAAATAATGGCATAGCTGTAAATAGTGTTTCATTATCAACAGATTCAAAAAAGGTTACATTAAGCACAACACAAAATACAGCCAATCAAATTTACACAGTGGTAGTAAATAATGTTAAAGATTTAGCTGGTAACATCATTTCATCAATTAAAAACAGCACACAATATTCTTATGTCGGCGATTCAACTCCACCAGAAATTGCATCAGCAAGTCTAACAAATCCGACAACCTTAGTTGTTAATTTTTCTGAAGCAATGGACCCAGCTTCATCTGTTGTACTAAGTAAATATGTAATTGGAAATGGTATTACAATTAGTAGTGCTTCATTATCAGCAGATGGTAAAAAAGTTACACTTAATACATCGCAACACACAGCGAATCAGAATTACACAGTTACAATTAGTAATGTAATAGACCTTGCAGGCAATACAATTTTATCAACAAAAAACAGTGCACAATATTCTTATATCGGAGATACAACTCCACCTAATCTATTAAGTGCCGCCGTAGTAAATCCAACCACAGTTGAACTTTCATTTTCTGAAGGACTTGAATCCGTTTCTGCTCAAACAAAATCAAATTATTCGATAGATAATGGAATTACGGTAAACAGTGCAACACTTTCAACAGATAAAAAGAAGATTACTCTTAGTACTAATCAGCATATTATTAGTCAAAACTATACAGTAACAGTCGCTAATGTTAAAGATCTTGCAGGTAATAATATTTCAACTAATAATTCAATTCAGTATCCATTTGTAAACAGTACAGTCGGTAACTTAAAAGCAAATGTAAAAATATTTTTACAAGGACCTTACCAAAACAACAATATGATTACTGCATTATCTGATAATGAATTCATACCAGTATCACAGCCCTATAATGTTGCACCCTGGCTTTACAATGGGAGTGAAAGTTTAGGTACAAGCTCAAGTTCAAGAGTTGATTGGGTTTTAGTTGAATTACGGAGTGCACAAAATCCAACACAGGTAATTTCAAGAAGAGCAGGATTGTTAAGGAGTGACGGCAGAATTATGGAAGCGAATGGTACGCTTGGTATTACTTTTAATAATATTTTATACGGCTCCTATTACATAGCCATCTTCCATAGAAATCATTTAGCCGTAATGACTGCAACGTCTGTATTATTTTCGCCTGATAATACTTTATATGATTTTTCAACAGCATTTACCAAAGCTTATGGACAGAATGCTTTAACCGAAATAAGTACAGGTGTATTTGGAATGTTTGCAGGTGACGGTGATGGTAATGGTACTATTAACGATATTGACCGAAATCAAATATGGAGTAATCAAAACGGAAATATGGGTTATTTAAATGGTGATTTTAATCTTGACAGTGGTGTTACAGTCAAGGACATAAATGATTTTTGGAATTTAAACGAAGGTAAAGTTACACAGGTTCCATGAAATAGATAATGGCTAATAGTTGATGCCTGCCCTCCGCCGAGGCGGAGTGGCGGGATGGAATTGCGGAGTATTGATGGATATGTCATTCCGGACTTTGCTGAGGGCATTTCTTTGGAAGATCCAAAATCCCTATCCACCATTTCGAACGACCTGCCAGACAGCAAGGCGGAAGATAGAAATCTTTTCTCCTTATTTCTAAACCATTCTCGTTGCTCATCCCGATGATAGGCATAGGCGTCAACCTAAATGAATCTAATTTTAATTAAATATTGTCTAATTGTTTAATTTCTGATTTAATTAAGAATTAATATTATGTCATGCCTACGGCATTTCATTCTATTTTTTTTTGTTTCTACAAATATTCCATCCCTCTGGGATTAAGAAAAATAAATCCCGATAGGGATGAAATGTTTATAGATATATTGTTAAAAACAGCAAACAAATCCCTTTAGGGATGATATATAATATTTTAATTTGTTCTAAAATCATAACAATCGAACCAATTTTCAATAAAAAACATAGTTACTAAGTTGACGCCTATGCGATGATAGGGGAAAGTTGAACCCCATATTATTTTGTCAGAAGTTAAAATGTTTGTCGAAAGGGATTAACTCAACCCTAACCCTTCTCTTAGTAAGAGAAGGGAATAAAAAGGGATGAGTTAATTATTAATCCACCTTACGCAGAATTAAACTTTACGTAGCCACGACTTTTAAGTCGTGGAGAAAATGAAACAGAAAACTCCGGCTTTAGCCACAAAGCAACTTATTTTTGTGGCTAAAGCCTATATTTGTCAGGTTGATTGGTCCACGTCCTGAAGGACGTGGCTATTCAATACCAACTTTTGCGTAAGGTGACTTATTAATATTAATCATAAAAAAAGTAGGGCAAAAATAAAGATTTTTTTAGCGTTAAATATGTCGCTGGCTAATAAGAAAAAATTTTGATTGAACCAAGAAAAAATTACCTTCTAAAATATCAAAACTTCAAAAAGCTGAAAAAAAATTGCAGTATCAATATGGAACGAACTTTGTAACGTTGTATCAGTCTTATACAAGTTTGTGCTCTTTAATATTTTAGAGAAAGATTCCGGCTCAATCCATCAATCGATGGAAGGAATAAATTCTAAATAAAAATAAATATTTCACGGAATTAAAATTATAAAAACATTTACTAAATCCTTCTAACAAAAGGTATTTTACAATATGAAAATGCTCAGCCTTATGGCTGGGATGCTTTTAATTTTAGCTTCAACTATTTCACCAACATCAATAAACGGCAGGTTTGTTGTTCTTAGCTCAACTAACTCAAAACTTGCTGTTCAACTGCAAATAAATACCAACTCTGGTACCGATGATCTGGGCGGCGCTACTCTTGTCATTGGTTTTGATAAGACAGTGTTAAACTTCAGCAGTAATCCTGTAAACCAGGCTGATTATATATTTCAGAACTTCAGCGGAGGAAATTACGGCACAGCTAAAGTAACCAGACCATTGTCCGATAAACTTTGGATCAATATAGATTTACCTTATACAAACAGTAATAAAGGATTAGTTGTTGCAGGTGCAAATGGTTGGACGAATGTTGCTACACTCTATTTTAATATCCTTGCACCAAAAGATACAATTAACTTAAACTGGCTTAACAGCAGTCCATTTTGGGGTATCTATGATGGTGACAATAAGACTATGTGGACAAACAACTTGCTTACTAATCTAAAATTAATTCAGAGTGTAGATATTACAGCACCTGATATAACCGGACTAACAGTAACAAATAGTAAATCATTAACAGTTAAATTTTCTGAAAAGTTAGATCCTGTTACAGCAAAGGATAAGAACAATTATAAAATATCTAATAATATTCTAATCAGTCAGGTACAACTGCTGCCGGATACGTCTAGTGTTTTATTAAAAACTTCACAGCAGCAAAGTAATGTAGATTATTCTCTAACTTTATCAGGAATAAAAGATTTAAGCAGTAATCTTATCTCTCCAAATCCACGAACAGTTATTTATAAAATTTCATCAAGGAGCAGAGGTACCAAAGTTCAGAACACAATTACTCTTGCCAAAACTTCCACGTGGGAGCAAAATTATACGCCGGACAAAATGATTGATGGACTGGGAATGAATTCACCTGATTCGAGATGGCAAAGTGCAAAGATGATGCCCGATACAATAACTTATGATCTCGGTGAAAATGTTTCTCTTGACAGTTTAAGAATTTCATTTTACAAAGGTGAGTCCGGCAGATTATATAAGTACTCTGTTTATTCTTCAAAGGATTTAAATAACTGGAATTCAATTGTTGATGATGTCTGGTCAGATGATTCTGAATGGACAGCAGTCGAA
>JAVHOU010000005.1:0-7349 GCA_036170275.1 Ignavibacteriaceae bacterium | reverse complement strand
TTTTTTACAAGAAAGGGAAGTGATCCAATATGATCCTGGTGAGCGTGCGAAATTAAACAATAATCAACAGGTTCATCTTTTAATAAATCAAAGTTGGGAAGTGAATCCAATCCTGTTTTTTGCGGATGAATTCCGCAATCCAGAATGATCCCGTTGCCGTTAAAATTTATGTAATAACTATTTGCGCCAATTTCATTTCCGCCCCCAATCGGAAGAAAGGAAATCATTTATTTTCTTCTCTCATTTCATTTTCCAGATTGTCAAGATCAACTTCATTCAAAATAATTTTTTCCGGCACTGCAAATTTGGCGGATGGGATTGGTATGTCAGTCTCGATTTTTTTTGCAACTGTACTTATATCAAATGCACGGGACTTAACTTCTGATTTTAAGGTTATCCATTGCCAAACCCAAAGCTTAGTATTTGATTTTTTAATTTCATAAACATCACAATCTTTACCAAGGAAATTATCAGTGCCAATTTTTTCTGCACCCATTTTTAATAACAACTGTTCGCCGAATCCATTAAAACCTTTTTCATTTTTTAGAGCTTCCATTTCTTTAATGAGAGGGTTTCTGGTTTTTGTTCCTGTCTTCTGATCTAGATTAATTGTGTATTGATACTCGCCATCTATAATATTTACTAAGTTAACAGCTTTTGTAAAGCCGCCGACACTTATAACCGAGCGTGAATATTCAGCTTGTTTCATTCCCCAATCATCAAAGTAAAGAGTTTTTGTTCCTTCCTGCACACCAGAAAGATCATATTCGATAATTCCGGATTTAACACCGTATCTTTTTTGAAAATTTGATTTTTTCCCGTTATATGGATTCTGATTATCATTCTTAGAATTATCACCACAACTTAAAAAGATGAATGTAAAAATTGTGGCAAGGACAAATAAAAAAATATTTTTCATGATGTTGGCTTCAAATCTTGTTAAAAAATTTATATGCTGAAAATAAATAAAGTGAACGCATCGTTCAATAAAAATTTGGTTAAAACAAAAATATTTTATGTCAAATATGTCGGAAAAATCATTACCATTATAATTCCCACGAAGGAAGGAGTCTACTTTATTTTTGGTATTCTGAATTCCCGCTCGTCTCGCAGACGAAGTCTACGAATTTTCAAGGGAATGATATTGCCTCCGTTCCTTTAAGAAAACCTTAATGGAATCTTTTTGGTAAAACAAACAGATTTCTCCCCCCCGCCTCGCCGTCGAAGTCTGTTGCATAAGTCCGAAAGGGTCATTTCGAAGAAGTCTTCGACTGAGAAATCTTTCAATTATACCACGAAAAAGATTTCTCCCTTCGGTCGAAATGACTTAAAAGAATTTCCGTGTTACCTTTTTATCGCCCAAATTACATCAGATAAAGTTTCTTTATCTTTTTCAAAATTAAATTTCATCAAGTAGGCTGGATTGAAACCAAGCATATATTTTTCAATTCTATCTTTAAGCCACATAATTTCTGATTTCAATTTCCAGTGCTCGCCATCTTTAGAATAGAGAACAACGAACAATCGATTTTTTAGATGTTTTCTTTGTTGCTGAGATTGATGCTTGTATAACCATTTTATTAGTTCCTCGGTTTTCTTAATTGCTTCATCAATTTTGTATGGAAAGTTTTTAGGAAAGTTTGAGGTTTTATGATCAAACGAAACACCTTGAATTGTAAAATCAACTAACCTGTCTTTACTGTCCAAAGCCGGCTTAACATTAGGAAGTGAGCAAAAAATATTTTCAACCGCTTGTGCAGACCAGAAGTTATACCAGCGATTTATTGCGTAGTTAAAATATAGGTTGTAATCTTTTTCAGTTTTAAATCTGTTTCCAATTTCCTTTAAGAGTTCATCAAAAGAAAAAGTGTGATAGATAAAGTTGGTTTGGTTGTCGAAAATATCGTTTTGTTTTTGTCCCCATTCGTATGGATGCACAAGTCGTTTTTTTAATTCAGTTTCGATTTCAATAAGGGTGCGCTTCAACATTTTCTCAGGACTAAAATTGACTGTTCAATATTGGAATATTTCAATTAACTCTTAAACCTGTTTTAATAATTTCGGCAACAAAAGGATCATCGGTAGTAAAGTCTTCAGTTTTAAATGTATGCAATTCGATATCAGTATTAATTTTAATCAAATACTTAAGAAGTTTTTTCCTATCATAAAACCTTATTCCTTCAAAATCTTTTGAGACTATGGCTAAATCGATATCACTGTACTCGTCTGATGTGCCTTTTGCATAAGAACCAAACAAATATATTTGATCAACAGATATATCTTTTTTTATCAGTTCGATAAAACGATTTATTATATTATTTAAATTTTCTTTTGAGTACATTCAAATAATTCCTTTATATCTTTAAGATATTTATCTGCAAAATCTTTTGTACATATTTCGTTAAATCTTTTCTTATAATCTGGATACCTAACTTCAAGATTAAATGCAGAGACTTCTGCGAGGAATTCCTTTTCTTCATCGGTAAATATAAGATTGGTTTCTCTTGCAATTCGATTTAAATCATGGATTCTCGGGGGAAAGTTTGATTCGTTATCTCTCACCCAAAATGCTTTCAACAATTTCTCTAAAGTAAGATGTCCAACAAATAGGGACCAAACATATTTACCTGAATTAAATAAAGAAATGGCTGTTCCCAAATCTTCTTCAGAAGTCGAAAGCCAATATTGTATATAATCTTCTTTTGTCATACTATATTCTTGCTGCTTGAAGCAAAATTATTCTTTTTATTTTACTATTCAAATTACTTAAAGTCCAATTAAAACTCTTGTTATTTGGGATTCACTTGTTTCATTTTTTCTGAAAAATAAAAATGTACTCGTGTTTAAAAACATAAAATCCACCTGCTAACGCGCGGTAACGCCACAACTCTTTTTGATTGCGTTTTGCAGTTGTTTCTTCAAAGTTTTTTACGATGGTTGATTTTAAAATCATTCCTCGTTTCATTATTTCCTGCATAACATAAAATCCAAGTGGAATCCATTCACCACCGGAATATTTATCACTTATCACTACGGCAAGAAATCTTTTTTTATCAAGTCGTGGAAGACAATTATCCAACACTTTCCCAAATCCATTTAAAAATTCTTCAATCGATTTTGTATTTGATAAATCGGATTTGTTATCGCTAAATTTAATTATATCCCAATACGGCGGATGAAGAATTATGAACTGAAAAGATTTTGCTCTTACTGTTGATAGAATATTTTTTAAATCAACAGAAGCGCTATCACCATCTACAAAGCTCAATTTAATGTTATGCGAATTGGATTCTTTTGCAATATTTTTTTTTGTTTGATCCAAAACTTTTTTTGAAAGCTCGATTCCAACTGCGTTTCTACCGAGTCTTTGTGCCTCAATCAGAGTTGTTCCGCTGCCAAGAAATGGATCTAAAACCCAGTCGCCTTTTTTTGTATATCTGCGCAAAAGCTGATTGGGAATTTGTGGTATAAAATTTCCCCAATATCCTGCGTGATGAACACCCGAATTATCTCGCTTATTTAATATCCACAGACTATCTGTAATAATATCATCATATTCTTTCCAGCGGTTCAAATTCAAATCATTGATTTTGCTTTGTTTAATTTCAGTTAAACTTTTCTTCAGTCGTTTTATATAATACTTTGTTCGTTCAATAGTGTGTGTTTCTAAAATTTGATTTATCTCTCCTGTTAGATATTCTTTTGTAACAAAAGAATGCCCATTGTCCAAAACAATGTTTTTATTTTTTTGTTTTTGAATTGTTAACAACAATTCAGAAAAATTTTTTCTAATTTCAATCAATTCGGGTTTATCTAGAGAGCTTGAAATGATATTTAATAAGTCTTGTTTCATCAAAATTATTTTACTTCTTCATTATAACGCTTTATTACCATTTCAGAAATAGTTTTTCCAATACTTAATGAAGCCGTTGCTGCTGGAGAAGGCGCATTTAAAACGTGTACCATTCTTTCTGCTTCAACAATTCTAAAATCATCAACAAGTTTTCCATCACGCTCTAGTGCTTGCGCTCTAACACCTGAGCCACCAACTTCAATATCATCAGATTGAATTTCGGGAACAAGTTTTTGCAATGATTCTACAAATAATTTTTTACTAAACGATCTGCGAAATTCATGGAATCCCATTTTATAATATTTTGCCGCCATCTTCCAAAAACCGGGATAAAATTTCATTTCTAAAATATCGCGTAATGAAAAATCTGTTTTCTTATAACCTTCTCGTTTAAAAGCAAGGACAGCATTTGGTCCAGCCTCAACTCCGCCATTAATCATTCTGGTAAAGTGAACCCCAAGAAAAGGAAATTGCGGATCAGGAACAGGATAGATTAAGTTCTTAACTAAATATTTTTTTTCGTTTTTAAGTTGATAATATTCACCGCGGAAAGGAATGATTTGCAGTTTGGGATCGACACCAAAAAGTTTTGCAATCCTATCCGATTGTAATCCACCGCAGTTAACAACAAACTTTGTTCTATACTCAGCGTGTCCTGTTAAAAGAATAAAATCTTTTCCATCTTTTTTTATAGAAGTTACTTTGGAGCTTGTTTTTATCTCTCCGCCTTTTGCTTTAATAAGTTCTGCATACTTATTTGTTACCGCCACATAATCTACTATTCCGGTTTGTGGAACAAACAATCCATCAATTCCTGCAGCATGTGGTTCATATTCTTTTATTCCAGAAGCAGATAATCGTTTTATTCCTGTCAATCCATTCGCTTTCCCACGCTCCTCAAGCATATTAAGAGCAGGGATTTCTTCCTTGCTTGTTGCAACCACAATTTTTCCGCATTTATTAAATGGTATTTTGTGTTCTTCGCAAAAAGCATACATCATATCTCTTCCTGTTGTGCAGTTTGATGCTTTAAGGGAGCCGGGTTTGTAATAGAGTCCCGAGTGTATTACTCCGCTGTTGTTTCCGGTTTGATGTGCCGCGAGGGAAGGTTCAGCTTCCAGCAAAAGCAGTTTTACAGATTTTCCATTTAAAATAGAAAGAGCAGTTGCGGTTCCTACAATTCCACCGCCGATTATTGTAATATCGTAAGATTCATTCATATGTGATTTATCCAACAAAATAAATAGCTTACCCAAAAGTAACTTGACAATGAACTTTGTGTGTTATAACATACAGTTGTCATTTGGGAAAATTAAGTTATCTACAAAAGTCACTTTCCCAATTCAAATTTAACTAATTAGACATAGTTCTAAAACAATATTATCTTCATCCTGAATCTTGCCTATCGGCAGACAGGTTTATTTCAGTATCTATTTAGAGATTCTAGATCGATTCGCTGAGGCTAATGGAATAGCAACCGGTAGAGCAATTAAATAATTATCTTGAATTAAAAACAATAAGCGAGCATTAAAATGAATATAAATCAAAAATATGTTTTACTAATTGGAATTATTTTTATCGCAATTACGTTAATCTATTGGTATTCTCAGGGTACAGAAATATTTACAAAAACACAAGTTCTCGTAGATCAAACAACCGACCTTGACAGAATGTTAGGGGTTGAAAACAAGCAGTATGTAGATAAGTTTATATTTGGATTACTTCCATCTGGAATGGCATCAATAACAGAAATGACATCAGCATTATCAATAATTGGCGTTGTTCTTATGTTAACAAGGATTTTAATTTATTTATTTAGGAACAAACAAAGGAAAACAAAATGAAAAAAACTCTCTCAATCTTTGCGGCAGTAATTTTATTTACAGCATCAATATTTCCGCAAGGCTTTAAAGTAAAAGCAAGCGGTGAACAAAATTTTAACTTTGAAGATAAAAACGGAAGAAACCAAGCAACATTTTTTAGCACGACTCCACTTGAAGATATTACAGGATTAAGTAACGAGGTAAAGGGAATCGTTACATTTAATGTTAGCGATCTAAAAACTTTAAAAGGAAAAATCTCCGTCCCTGTTTCATCAATCAAAACAGGAATTGATATGCGTGATGGGCATATGCGCAGTGCCGCTTGGTTAAACGCTGAATCTTTCCCGGAAATTTCTTTTGAGATTACGAAAGTTAGTGATGTAAAGTCTGTTGCAGATAATAAAATTACAGTAAAAGTTATTGGAAACTTTGCTTTACACGGTGTTACAAAAGAAGTTGTTGCAGATGCAACCTTAACTTTTCTTGATGGAAGTGAACAAACTAAAATGCGTGCACCCGGAGATTTGTTAGGTGTGCAGGCTAAGTTTAATGTTAAGCTTTCTGATTATGGTGTTAACAATAAAATAGTCGGACAAAAAGTTTCAGAAAATATTGACGTTAATGTGAACATTGTTGGCTCGAATGCTAAGTAAGTGAAATAGATGAAATAGTAAAACCCGATTCAGAAATGAGTCGGGTTTTTTTGTGCCACAATTACAAACCCAATTCCTTTGAGGAATTGGGTTAGTTGTTTAATAAATAAATTGAAATTTTTTATTTTAAGCCACACAATTATAAAAACTATGAACAAAACAATTACAATCTTCGGAAGCGCGATTCCTACCGAAGATGATGCACAATATAAATTTGCATATCAGCTTGGTGCAAGTCTTGCGCAAAACGGATTTAACATTTGCACCGGCGGTTACAAGGGAATAATGGAAGCTGCATCTAAAGGAGCGTTTGATAATGGCGGTTTAGTTTACGGTGTTACTGTTGATCTATGGAATTCCGAACCAAATCCTTACATAACAATTGAAGTTAGAGAAGAAAAACTTTTTGAAAGAATCACAAAACTTCTTGAACTTGGCGATGCTTACATTATTTTGCAAGGCGGAACTGGAACACTGCTGGAGTTTGCGGCTGTTTGGGAATATGCAAATAAAAATCTTCAGCAGCCAAAATCAATTATTTGTCACAGCCAGATGTGGAAAGAAATTGTTGATGTAATGAATAAGCAAATGCTACTTGAGAACAGAAGGACGGATCTGATTAAATGCTTTGATACTTTGGAAGAGATTGTTGATTATTTGAAAAAGAACTTCTAACTAAATTTCTTTTTTATTGACAAACTATTGTTTCTCAAAAGTTCTTAAATGTCATTTCGAAGAAGTCTTCGACTGAGAAATCTGTTTCATTTCACTTTTCAGATTTCTCCCTTCGGTCGAAATGACACTATTAGAGAGCCTGCTTAAGACCAAACTAATTTTAACACAAAGAATTCTCAATTAAATATTTTTATAAACCATTTCAACATCCAATTCTTTTATGCCTTTGAACTGAACATCGGTTCGTGAGCAGGTGAGCGGCTTTGTTGAGTAGAAAAAACACGACACACCGTGTTGCGCCATAATAAAAGGTAACCGAAAGATTAAAATAAAAATATGTTAATA
>JAVHOU010000004.1:0-27938 GCA_036170275.1 Ignavibacteriaceae bacterium | reverse complement strand
CATCAGTTTCCATATTTTTTAATTGAGCACCGCTGGTAATTAACTCATCCAATTGATCTTTAATATCATCACCAAGTATAACTCCAATTTTTAAATTTTTTATTCCGAGATCTTTCGCCACCTGAATAACTGATTTTGCACAAGCAATAGGATTAACACCTCCGCCATTTGTTATTACTTTAATATTCTTTTCTTTTATAATAGGGAGAATTCTCTTCATCAACTCAGGAATATCTTTAGCATAACCAAGGTCTGGATTTCTATTTTTTTGTTTCTGGAGAATCGACATGGTAACTTCAGCAAGATAATCCATCACCAAATAGTCTATATCTCCTTTGATTACTTGATGATATGGGGCATCAATTAAATCCCCCCAAAAACCCTGACCGGAAGCTATTTTAATTTTTTCTTTCATTTATTTCCTTTGCAATTTTTTCTGCAAGCAGTTGTAAATCTTCCCGTGAATTTATACTGAACCATTCAATTCTTTTATCAGCATTGAACCATGTCATTTGCCGTTTAGCAAAACGTCGCGTATTCCTTTTAATCAATTCAATTGCACGATCCAGAGAAATCTTACTATCTAAATATTGAATTATTTCCTTGTATCCAACAGTATTTAATGAGTTGAGCGATTTTGAATAGCCCTTTTTAATAATACTAATGACTTCATTCACCAATCCAGAATCAATCATTCCATCAACTCGATTTTCAATATTTTGATAAAGAACTTTTCTATCCCACAACAAACCAATTTGCCTAAATTTAAATTTAGCTGATTTATCCTGCTCTTTATGATGCAGCGAAATCGATTTTCCTGTTAACCTAAAAACCTCTAAAGCCCGAATAACACGCTTCCAATTTTGCGGAAGCATTTTGGAAGCGCTCAATTCATCAACTTTTTTCAATTCATTGTAAAGATAACCATGCCCGTACTTTTCGCGAAGTTTTAAAAGTTCAGATCTGATTTCAAAATTTGTATCAGCGGATTCAGTTATTCCATCAATAATCGCTTTTATATATAATCCAGATCCGCCAACGATAATTGGATTTATGTTTTTACCAATGAGCGTTTTCATAATTCCAGATGACCGCTCACTAAAAATACTTACGTTAAAATTTTCGTCAGGATATAATTCATCAATAAAATGATGTTTAATTTTATGAAGTTCATCAAAATTTGGTTTTGCAGAACCGATATTAAGTAATTTATAAATTTGTCTACTGTCTGCAGAAATTATTTCACCACCAACTTTTTCTGCAAGATTAATACTTAGACTTGTTTTACCTGAGCAAGTTGGACCGACAATTACTGGAATCCATCTTTGCTGATAAGCTACTTTTTCCATCCTTCTCTTCCGATCAAAGGGACAAAAGTAAATTCTGGTATAACTTCCGATTGAAAATCATTTTCTGAAAGTTTATTTAACAAGTAAAGTTTTTGAGATATTCTATCTCCAACAGGAATTACCATTTTTCCACCAACTATAAGCTGCTCCTTTAACTTTTTTGGAATAGTCGGCGAACCTGCGGTAACAATAATTCCATCGTACGGAGCAAATTCTGCCCAGCCAATTGTTCCATCACCATATTTAGCATGAACTCTTATTCCTAATTTATCAAAAAGCTTTGAAGTTTTATGATACAAATCAAGATTTCTTTCTATACTATAAACATCACAACCCATCTCAAATAAAATTGCTGCTTGATAACCCGAGCCCGTTCCAATCTCTAATATTTTAAGTCCAGCAGATTTAATTTTTAATAATTGTGTCATATAAGCCACAGTGTATGGCTGTGAAATGGTTTGCTCATATCCAATAGGTAATGCAACATCCTTATATGCCATATGATGCATAGTTTTATCAATAAATTTTTCCCTTGGAACATTACCGATTGCTTTAATTACCGCAAGATCAGTAATACCTTTACTTGTCAATTCGTCGACTAATTCTTCTCTGCGTATTCTAAACATTTGATTAAATATTTTTAGATTGAGTAAGTAAAGATAAAATATTTTACTCAAGTATTTTAATTACCTATATAAATTTTAAGGATAATCATGTTTGAATCGATTTTTGGTGCGGTATTAATAATGTTTATGAGAATTTGTGATGTTTCTATTGGAACAATGAGAACAATTCTTGTTGTACAAGGTAGAAAGTATTTGGCAGGATTAGCCGGTACAATTGAAGTTCTAATTTGGGTATTTGCAATCAGATACATATTCCAAAATTTGGATCAGATTCAAAATCTGTTTGGATATGCAATTGGATTTGGAATTGGGAATATTCTTGGAATTACTATGGAGCAAAAAATAGGATTGGGTTTTGCTCAAATAAATATAATTTCACGTTTTGCTGGTGCTAAGATTGCAGATGCATTACGCCATGAAAAATATGGCGTAACAGTATTGCCAGGTCAAGGAGTTTCAGGTGAAGTTTCAATTTTAGTTATTATTGCGCCCAGAAAAAATCAAAAGAAAATAATTATTTTAATTGAATCCATTGACAAGAGTGCATTTATAACAATACAACATTCCATTCCATACAGGGGATTTATTCACGGCTCAAGGAAATAGAAAAGTATTTGAGCGATTTTGCTTACAGTTTTAGTTTAATTTTTTTGCAAAAATAAGATGTTGATATTATATTTGCCCACACTTTATTGATGATTTCTTAATATTTTTTTATTTGCGGGAATAGCTCAGTTGGTAGAGCGCAACCTTGCCAAGGTTGATGTCGCGGGTTCGAGTCCCGTTTCCCGCTCTAAAATTTATTTTAGAAAATTAATCCACGGAAGTGGATTTTATTTTTAATATTTGGCGCTGTACCCAAGCGGTCTAAGGGGAAGGTCTGCAAAACCTTTATTCGTCGGTTCGAATCCGACCGGCGCCTCAATCAAGTTCTATTTGAATTTCCAATTATCTAATTAATCTTTTCTTTATCAGATCGTCTCAATCTTTTCTGGGACAAAATTAAAAGCATTAATTAAATTATAATAATTTGTTTCATAAAAACTTCTAAATCTTAACTTAGATCATAATCAATAATAATTTATTAATGAAAATCACAAGATGGTTGGTTACTGATTTTTATTTATTCTCATCATTTTAATGCTATCACTTTTTACCTTTCGAAAAAAGAAAAATAATTTCACTATTTTTCTATCAAATAATAAAAACTTAAATGCAATATTTAATTAGTTCTATTATAGGATTAGCATTAGGTTCTATTCCAACAGCTTATCTTTTATTAAAGAAATATAAAGGAATAGATATTACAAACACTGGCTCCGGTAATGTTGGCGCTATGAATTCTTACGAGGTAACTAACTCAAAAAAAATTGGTCTATTTGTACTCCTCGTTGATTTCTTAAAAGGTTTCATTTCGGTATTACTAACAATTCAAATTTTTGGTGATTTTTTTATCTATCCTGCCTTAGCTCTGTTGTTTTCAATTTTCGGCCATTGTTTTAACCCTTGGCTGAATTTTAAAGGCGGAAGAGGATTAGCAACTGCTGCAGGTGGAGCGATATTTATTTTCCCATATATGTTATTTGTTTGGATTGTTGTCTGGTCATTAGTCTATTTGTTTAAGAAAGATATACTGATTGCAAATATTTTTGCAACAATATTTTCTTTACTCACAATTTTTATTACAGAACAAATTGCAATAAAGTTTGCATATCCAAAGCCAAATAGTGTGGGTGAATTAATGCTTTTATCTACTTGTGGATTATTTATTATCTTTATAAAACATATTGAGCCATTAAAAGAAATTATTTCAAAAAAATTAGAAAAGTAATTTTATGATATCACGTAAAACATTTACAATCACAATTGTAACTATCTGCATATTATTCACTGCAGCATTTCTTTATTTAAATGCCAAGGTACATTACCCGCTTTTTAGTTCTGGTAACTCACACAATTTATCACTAACGTCTTTAAAAACTGCTAATCAATTTCAGGATGATATTTCAAATTCACGAAAAAATATTTTGACTCAAACTGTGAAAAAAGTTAGCCCAGCAATTGTAGGAATTAATGTTATTGAGATAAGAAAATACAATGATCCTTTTAGTTCTTTCTTTGATGATCCTTTCTTCAGACAATTTTTTGGAAATCGTGGTAATTATAATCAAAAGGTTCAAGAACTGGGTTCGGGATATATTATTTCACCCGATGGATACATTGTAACTAATGATCACGTTGCAGGCAATGCATCCGAAATAACTGTAACAATGACAGATGGCTCTCACTACCAAGCAAAAATTGTTGGCTCTGATCCGGTTTCAGATATATGTTTATTAAAAATTGATGGAGATAATTTCCCATACGTTGAATTAGGAACTTCAGATGATGTGATTATTGGCGAATGGGTTATTGCTCTTGGAAATCCATTTGGATTATTTGAGTTAAATGATAAGCCAACTGTTACAGTTGGTGTAATCAGTGCTACAGGGATGAATCTTGAACCTATCAACGATCGTTATTACTTAAATATGATACAGACTGATGCAGCAATTAATGGTGGTAATAGCGGTGGAGCTTTAGTCAATTCAATTGGTCAAGTTATTGGGATGAACACTTTGATTTATACAGCCGGAGGTGTTCAGGGAAATATTGGACTTGGATTTGCCATTCCGATTAATAAAGTAAAAAAGATAATAACCGAATTAAAACAAAACGGAAAAATTGATCGTGATTTTCAGATTGGTATGAGCATTCAATCTATTGATGATGGAATAGTCCGCTATTATGATTTAAAGAGTAATAAGGGAGTAATTGTTACTAAAGTAGTTCCGAAATCTCCTGCAGATAAAGCCGGACTTAAACCTGGAGATATAATAATCGAAATTGAAAATTTTAGAATCAACAACGAACAAACTTTATTTGGAGTTTTTCAAGAGTTTAGAGCAGGTCAAGAAATTTCAGTAAAATTTCTTAGAGATAATTCAGAATTTAATCGCAAAATGAAATTGGATAAAAATAATGATTGATAGGTACACACTTCCGCAGATGGGTAAAATCTGGGAAGACAAATTTAAATTTAATACTTGGCTAAAAATTGAAATTCTTGCTTGCGAAGCGCGAGCGGAATTGGGTGATATTCCTTCATCGGATGTGGATCGTATTAAAAGCAAGGCAAATTTTGATATAAAAAGAATTTTAGAGATTGAAGAAACGACTAAACATGATGTAATTGCTTTTCTTACTAATGTTGCAGAGTATGTTGGACCTGAATCGCGGCATATCCATTATGGTATGACATCTTCTGATATCCTTGATACAACACTTTCCTTTCAGATGAAATCTGCAGGTGAATTACTACTAGAAAGATTATATAATCTTAAAGAAGCATTGAAGACAAGAGCACTGGAACATAAAAATACTATTTGCGTCGGAAGATCTCACGGAATTCATGCAGAGCCAACTTCAATGGGATTAAAGTTTGCTCTCTGGTATGAAGAAACTAAACGTAATATTGAAAGACTTAAAAAAGCTATCGATATTATTAGCGTTGGTCAAATCTCTGGAGCAGTTGGAACTTTTGAACATTTATCTCCATTTGTAGAAGAATTTGTTTGTAAAAAATTAGAGTTAAAACCCGCACCAGTTTCAACTCAGGTAATTCAGAGAGATAGACATGCCGAATTTCTTACAACACTTGCAATTATTGGTGCTACTTTGGAAAAAATATCCATAGAAATTAGACACCTTCAACGGACTGAAGTTTTGGAGGCGGAAGAATATTTTTCTAAAGGTCAAAAAGGTTCATCTGCAATGCCGCATAAAAGAAACCCTATTGTTAGTGAGAGAATAACAGGATTGGCTCGCGTGCTGAGAAGTAATTCTATTGCTGCACTTGAAAACGTTGCGCTATGGCACGAAAGAGATATTTCTCATTCCTCAGTGGAAAGAATTATCGTTCCCGATAGTTGTATCGCATTAGATTATATGCTTGATTTAATGGTTAAACTAATTACAAAATTATTAATTTATCCTGATAATATGATAAGAAATTTAAATCTTACAAGAGGATTGATTTTTTCTCAGGCAGTATTGTTAAAACTGGTAAATAAGGGAATAACTCGTGAAGAAGCATATCAGTTGGTTCAAACATCAGCGATGAAAGTGTGGGGAGATGAAAAATTAAATTTGAGAGACGAACTTCTAAAATCTAAAGATGTAAAAAAATATTTGACTTCAGATGAGCTAGTGGAAATTTTTAATAATAAACAGATGCTAAAAAATGTTGAATTTATTTTTAATCGAACCGTTTTGAAAAAGGATTAATCATGAAAAGGATGATATGGGTTTTATCTATTTTGATAATTCCATTTATGTTTCTACAATCTTGTGGTGGTAATGCAAAAAATCTAAGTACCGGAAATCCTGCTCCTGATTTTAATTTAGAAGATGTATACGGAAATCATTATATACTTTCATCCTATAAAGGTAAGAATCCTGTTGTAGTTTATTTTTATCCAAAAGCAAGTACGCCTGGTTGTACGAAAGAGGCATGTGGAATAAGAGATAATTTTAGCAAATTTAAGGACAACGGAATCATCGTTCTTGGAATAAGTGTAGATTCGAAAAAATCAATTAAAGATTTTATTGATGATCAAAACCTTAACTTCCCTCTCCTATCGGACGAAACAAAAAAAGTTAGTATTGCTTATGGAGTTTTGAATGATTTAGGAATCGATTCAAGAATAACTTTTATTATTAATAAAAATGGAGATATTGCTGATATTATTCGAAATGTGGATGTTTCAACACACGCAGATGATGTCTATAAATTAGCGGTCAAATTAAAATAAAAATTTTCTATTCCTCCTGTTTCTTGTTAAACAATTTGTAAAAACCATAACCAGCAATACCCAATCCAATTAGTCCGCCGGTAGTTTTTAAAACTTTTGAATTAGCAAGTTTCTCTAAGCTCATACCACCGCCAATTTGCTTCATTTCTTCATTAGCATAAAGTGAATTCATAAATTCAACTCTATCTTTTACAGATTTAAATGCAAGGATAACTTTTGAAGAATCACTAAGCGGGTTAAATTGAATAGCACACTTATCGGGTTCGCTTTCTTCTATATCTTCTAATAACTCAAATTCCCATTTACCTCTAAAGATAGAATAATTTACTGTACTTCGGGATTCACGTGAATATAGAGGATCGTTAAAGACCAGAATTTTTTTACCATCTTTTTCAACGTACTCCATTTCATCTTTATGTTCAATTCCATTTTTAATCTCTGCAAATATATCATCCACAGATGCACTTAAGGGATCTGAATATTGTGATTTTCTTCTTAGTACTTCTCGTGACTTTGCCATAATAATCTCAATAAATATTAATTTTTTACAATCGAATTTATAAATATTTTCAGTTAATTCTATTATGTAATGATAATAATTGTTAGGGAACACAAAGTGATTTCAGATCGTCTTATTAACTTGAATTATGTCAAATAATGTAGTATTTAAGCACACAAAATTAGTTAATCTTATTTTTATCCTCGGATTTAATAATTAGAAAGTTATAAATGTATATAATATTCAAAAGATTGATGCAAAGTTTATTAATAGCAGTAATATGTTTTGCAGCAAGTAATTTCATTCAAGCCGAATCTCAAAGTCAAAATGAACCATTAAGCGTTGTCAAAGATTCACTAAAGTTAATTGAGCCGCAAGAATATCATAAACTCGAAGAACAACTTATCACATCAATTCTTACAAGATATCATTATAACAAAATAGAAATTAATGATTCTTTATCCAGCGTAATTTTCAACCGTTATCTGGATGCTTTAGATAATGGAAAAAACTATTTCTTGAATTCAGATATTAAAAATTTTGAGACCGATAAATTTAATCTTGACGATATGTTAATAAACGGTAATGTGCAATTTTATTATGATGTGTTTAATGTTTATCTAAAAAGACTTAACCAACGAGTGCATTATACTGACTCTCTGTTAAGTAACGAGTTTGATTATTCTATTGATGAAAATTTTCAGTTTAATCGTGATAAATCTGAATGGGCAAAGAATGAAAGTGAGCTGAACGAAATCTGGAGAAAAAGATTAAAGAATGATGCTTTAACCTATAAACTTAATGGTAAAGATTGGGCATTCATTCAAAAGACTTTAAGAAAAAGATATCAAAATTTTGCTCAATTCCTAAATCAATATAACTCTGAGGATGTATTTCAATTAGCGATGAATTCTTTCACTCAAGCCCTTGATCCTCATACAAATTATTTATCACCAGAAACATCCGATAATTTTAAAATTGATATGAGTCTTTCCCTGGAGGGAATTGGGGCAAGACTTCAAACTGAAGATGATTATACTAAAGTTGTTGAAGTAATTCCCGGTGGACCGGCAGCAAAAAGTAAATTAATTAATGTTGATGATAAAATTGTTGGTGTTGCTCAAAACGAAGATGGCGAATTTGAAGATGTTATTGGGTGGAGGATTACAGACGTTGTTAAACTTATTAGAGGCCATAAAGGAACACTTGTTCGATTGCAAATTATTCCTTCTGGCAGTGAACTAAATGTTAAACCAAAAGAAATTTCTTTAGTCAGAGATAAAGTTAAATTGGAAGATCAAGCAGCAAAAAGTAAAGTACTTGACATTATGAATGAAGGTAAAGCTTTTAAAATTGGAGTTATAGATATTCCTAAGTTTTATAATGATTTTGAAGGTCAAAGAAATGGTGATGGAAATTATAAAAGCACGACTAAAGATGTTAGACTGATTTTAGATTCGTTAAAAAATAAAAAAGTTGATGGTGTAATAATAGATTTGCGAGAAGATGGCGGCGGTTCACTTCAGGAAGCAATTGAGTTGACGGGTTTATTTATTAAAGACGGACCTGTGGTTCAGGTTAAAAGCTCTGATGGAAATATTGAGGTTGATAAAGATCCTGATCCTTCCATTGTTTATGATGGTCCGTTAGCAGTTTTAGTAAACAGATTTAGCGCTTCGGCTTCAGAGATATTTACAGGTGCAATACAAGATTATGGAAGAGGTTTAATCCTTGGTGAACAAACTTATGGAAAAGGTACAGTACAAAACATGATTGATCTAAATCGTTTGACTTCAAAAAAGAATAATAATTTCGGTCAAGTTAAACTTACTATTGCAAAATATTATAGAATTACTGGAGGCAGCACCCAACATTTAGGTGTAATCCCTGATATTGAGTTCCCAACTTATTTTGATCCATCAGAATTTGGAGAAAGTTCTGAACCAAGTGCTTTGCCTTGGGATGAAATTAAAGCTTCAAACTTCAATCGATATTCCGATCTTTCAAAGATAATTCCCACGTTAAAGGAAAAACATTTAAATAGAATAGCAGATGATATTGATTTTAATTACCTGCTTGAGGATATTAAAATCTATAAAGACAACAAGGAAAAAACTTTTATCTCACTTAATGAAGATATACGGAAAAAGGAAAAAGATTTGGATGAGCAGAGAAAATTTGACAGAGAAAATAAAAGACAAGGACTTCATGAAGTAGAATTATTGAATGATGAAGTTCCTAATCTGAGTAAGGATAAAAAAGATTATTTACTTGAAGAATCAGCTAAAATAATTTCTGATTTTATTATGCTTACAATCGGTTAAATATAAGGATATAAACCATTGACTGATTCAAGTAATTTGCTTTTAATTACCGGAAGAATTGTTTCATTAAATGGTAAATCTAAATTTGTTTTACAAATATATACCATTGGATCATATAGTTGCTGAGTGCACTCAATAAATTCATTCATCAAATTTTCAGGTGTTTTATCTACAAGATCAAATGGAATTGATCTTAAAAGATCCAATTCTAAAAATTCCACTGGTTCATCAATGGTCCAGCTTATTGATAATTCATAAAGATATATTTTATAAACTTTTCTTTCATTATCAGGAATTAAGATATAGCCTTTCCCTCTGTATTTATCAGTTTCGGTTGCAGGAATTATTTCAATTTCGTCATAAACAAATTGCCTGATAATCTCACCTTCATCTAATACATCCGTATTAACTTTTAGCGCCCATTTAACAAATTCAATCAGCTTTTCCAACTGATAACTAATTTGATGAGCTTTTTCAAGAACAACTAATTGATCATTAATAAAAGCTCCTCTAACTTCTTTCTCTAACCAATCTTTAGATTCTACATTTTCATCAAGAATATCATTAAACTTATTTTGAAATTGCTGTGAATATTCCAATGCAGGGAATAGTTTATATTTTCTGAGTTCTGATTGCCAGTCCTTAATTGTTCTTAAAAACGTATAATGATTAGTTTCCCAATCAGAACCGCAAGAAGTAATTTGAGATATGTCTAAATTCATTTTATATCGATTTTTAAATTTTATCCGAATTTATCAATTATCGAACCAAATACTTTTGTCCGGTACCATTAAAGAATGAAGTAACTTTTAATGTCAAAATATTTTTATTATTTGGAAGAAGATTGAAATTATGAGGGTTTTATTAAACGGAAAAAAATGCAGGTAATTTTTTCTATATATGCTGATGCTATAAAAGCAAAAGAGAGGTAAAATTTTACAATTCCGCCTCCCTTTTTTTACATCATAAATACAACTGGTTAAATCTCAAATTTAATACCTTGAGCCAGAGGAAGTGTGTTTCCATAATTAATCGTATTCGTCTGTCTTCTCATATAAGTTTTCCAGGCATCTGACCCTGATTCCCTGCCGCCACCTGTTTCTTTTTCACCGCCAAATGCACCGCCAATTTCAGCGCCAGATGTTCCAATGTTCACATTCGCTATGCCGCAATCAGATCCTTCGGCAGATAAAAACATTTCTGCTTCTCTCATATTATTCGTAAAAATAGATGAGGATAATCCTTGCACTACTCCATTTTGAAGTGCAATGGCATTGCTAACATCGCCAGAATATTTTATTAGATAAAGTATTGGAGCAAAAGTTTCTTCCTGAACTATCTTAAAATGATTTTCTGCTTCAACTATTGCTGGAACAATGTAAGACCCTGATTTATATTCATCTCCAGTTAATAAATCTCCACCATAGACTATTTTTCCGCCTTCTTCAACTGCGAGCTTGAGAGCATTAGTAAAATCTTTAACAGCATTCTTATCTATCAATGGACCCACATGGTTTTTAGCATCTAATGGATTTCCTATCTTTAATCCTTTATAGGCTTTTACTAAAGTATCTTTAACTTTATCGTAAATTGATTCATGAACAATTAATCTTCTCGTTGTAGTGCATCTTTGTCCTGCCGTACCAACAGCACCAAATACTACTGCTGGCAATGCAATCTTAAAATCAACATCAGGAGTAATTATAATTGCATTATTTCCCCCTAACTCTAAAATCGCTTTACCAAATCTTTTTGCTATTACTTCGGCAGCATGTCTTCCTACACTTGTTGAACCTGTTACTGATATAAGTGGTATCCGATGATCATTAAGAATTTTTTCTCCTATTGTTGCTCCTTTTCCTATAACTAAAGAGAAAATTCCTTCCGGAAGATTATTTTCAATTAACACTTCCTTAATAATATTTTGACAAGCGATAGCTGATAAAGGAACTTTAGAAGAAGGTTTCCAAACATTTACATCACCACAAACAGCAGCTAACATTGCATTCCAGGACCAAACCGCAACTGGAAAGTTAAAGGCTGAAATCGTACAGACAATTCCTAATGGATGATATTGATCGTACATACGATGCATCGGTCTTTCTGATTGCATTGTGAATCCATATAATTGCCGTGATTGTCCAACAGCAAAATCACATATGTCTATCATTTCCTGAACTTCACCTAATCCTTCTTGCAATGATTTTCCCATTTCAAAAGAAACCAAAGTTCCTAATTCTTGCTTGTGAAGACGCAGTTTGTTTCCTATTTGACGAACTATCTCTCCCCTTTTTGGAGCTGGAATTGTTCTCCAATACTTAAAAGTCTTATCCGCTGTTTTCATCACGTTTTCAAAATCACCTTCCGAGGCTTGATAAACTGAAGCAATAAATTCTCCAGTCGCGGGTGAATATATTTTTAGTTCACCTTGATTGTTTGTTTCATTCCATTTTGTTCCTGTTGAAGAACCGAAATTTTTTACTTTTATACCTAACGCTTTTAAGAATTCCATAATTTAACTCCTTCTAAGTTTATTGTTTAATTTTATTCAATATTGATTTTAAAGTAATATCAGTCATTTTATTTTCAATTTCTATTTGAACTTCAGAAAATAGATCTAGAAAAAATAAATTTATTCTATCTGATGAAGTATTCCCTTTGGATTTTGTGTTGTTAACATTAAGATAAAAAGCTTTTCTATCCTCAATCGCACAATAAATTTCTTGCAGATGAATATTCTCTGGATCTTTTGCTAAAGAAAATCCGCCACGCATACCACTATCGCTTCTTACGATACCTGATTTACCAAGTTTTGATAATAACATCCTAATCTTTGATGCATTAATTCCGATATGTTCAGCAATTTCTGAACTGTTTTTTGGCTTATCATTTTCTGAAAGGTAACATAGTGCTTTAACTGAAGTGGAAAGTTTAGTGGATGCTGACATAATTTATTCTAATTGTTATACTTAGTATAACAATTATAAGATAAAAAAATAAATTTTGCAATTTTTAGAAATTAATACATAAAGCTGGATATTATTTACTATACAAAGTGCATATCCTTTCAAAATATTCAAAATAAAATGAATTTGATGATGAAATACAAATAATATCTGGAATAATTATTGTATAATTTTTATATTGTAATTAGAAAATAAATTTATATGAAAAAAGATATAATACATACATTTAGTTCCACTCCCTTTCGAAGTTATTTCATTTCGAACTTCGAAAACGTATTCTAATTTCTACTTTCTTCGATTACCCTAATTAACTTTTTCCTCAATTCCAATAATAAGGAGTGGATATGAATTTAATATTAACAGAAGATCAAAAAACATCGACAAAAACTAATCCTGCAATAACAGCTTCGGAAGTTCATAGTGTTTTATCTAAATATATGCTTGCTGATGGATTTAATATAGTACTTGACCTTGAGAACAGTAAAGGTGTAACAATCATTGATGAAATTACTGGTGATGAGTATCATGACTTTTTCACATTCTTCGCTTCCTCACCTATCGGATTAAATCATCCTTATCTTAATTCTGATGAGGTTCGTAATACTCTTGGAAAAGCTGCGGTTAACAAACCATCCAACTCAGATATTTATACTACTTATATGGCTGAGTTTGTTGATACTTTTGCACGCATAGCAAAACCTGATTATATGAAACATTTATTCTTTATTTCCGGCGGAGCACTTGCGGTAGAAAATGGTCTTAAAGTTGCATTCGATTGGAAAGTTAGAAAGAATTTTCTTAAAGGTTACAAAGAAGAAAAAGGGCATAAAGTAATTCACTTTAAAGAAGCATTCCACGGAAGAAGCGGTTACACAATGTCGCTTACAAATACTGATCCAACAAAAGTAAAATATTTTCCTAAATTTGACTGGCCGAGAATTACAAATCCTAAAATTAAATTCCCTTTAGAAAATCATCTTGATGAAGTTATTAAACTTGAAGATAAAGCTTTGGCTGAAATTGAATTAGCTATCAAAAAAAATCTTGATGATATTGCGGTTATTATCATCGAACCAATCCAAGCAGAAGGCGGTGATAATTTCTTTCGCAAAGAATTTTTCTTGAAGCTTCGTGAGATTGCTGATGAAAATGAAATCTTATTAATGTTTGATGAAGTACAAACTGGATTTGGATTGACCGGAAAATTCTGGGCTTTTGAATACTACGTTAAACCTGATATTATTGCATTCGGTAAAAAAGCACAGGTTTGCGGGATAATGGTTTCTGATAGAATTGACGATATTGATGATAATGTTTTTAAAGTTTCAAGCCGTATTAATTCCACCTGGGGTGCAGATTTAACTGATATGGTTCGCTCTAAATTTATTCTTGATGTTATTAAAAATGAGAAACTTGTTGATAATGCTAAAAAAGTTGGTGAGCATCTTAAATTTCAACTCTTAAAAATTCAGGAAGAATATCCAACTCTAATCAGTAATGCACGCGGATTAGGTTTAATGTGTTCTTTTGATTTACAAACTACGGAACTAAGAAATAAGTTTAGAGATAATTGTTACAAAGAAAAGCTTATGATTTTAGGTTGCGGTGAAAAATCAATTCGTTTTAGACCAGCATTGAATATTAATGAAAGTGAAATAGATAAGGGCTTGACTATTATCCGAAAAGTTCTGAAATTAATGTCGTCCAATAACTAATATTTATTAACTACTTGCACGGTACGGCTCCTTTGTTGGAGCCGTAACTGTTTTAAACTATTTTTAAGTATGAAACTTTACATTGTTAGCACGCCAATTGGCAATCTTAAAGATATTACACTTCGCGCAATTGAAACACTTAAAGAAGTTGATTTTATTTTGTGTGAGGATACTCGCACATCGGGTAACCTTCTGAATCATCTAGAAATAAAAAAAGAACTTATTTCTTTAAACGCTTTTAATGAAAAGAATAAAATTGAATTTATTGTAAACAGAATTCTATCAAATCAAACTGCGGCATTAATTTCTGATGCCGGCACTCCGTTAATTTCTGATCCAGGTGTTCGACTCGTTTCAGCTTGTATTGAAAAAGAAATTGAGATTGTTCCAATTCCAGGAACCTCAGCATTAGTGGCTGGTTTAAGTATGAGCGGATTACCAACCGATGCTTTTGTGTTTGAAGGTTTCCTTCCGCAGAAAAAAGGAAGACAAACAAAATTAAAGGAATTAGCAATCGAACCAAGAACAATCGTGCTTTATGAATCGATGTATAGAATTGAAAAATTATTAAAAGAATTAAGTGAGTACTTACCTGAAAGATTTATTGTTGTGTGTAGAGAGATTACAAAAAAGTTTGAAGAAACGTGGCGCGGTTTCCCAAAAGAATTAGTTGAATCGTTTCCAGAAAAAGTATCTAAGGGTGAGTTTGTAGTTGTAATAGCACCAAAAGATTGGAAAATTAAATCTTTGTGATTTAGTCTTCATTTTCATAATTAACTATAGAGCGAACATCATAAGGTCTTAATTTATCCCGCCCATTTAAATATGATAACTCAACTATAAAAGAAACCTGAACAATTTCACCGCCAAGTTTTTCAATCAAGTGGCAAACTGCATTCATAGTTCCGCCCGTTGCAAGAAGATCGTCGTGTACTAGAACTTTATCTCCAGGCTGGATTGCATCCCTGTGCATTTCAAGTTTGTCTTCACCATATTCAAGTGAATATGAGCTTGAAACTTTTTCTGCCGGAAGTTTCCCCGGTTTACGAACAGGAATAAACCCGCATTTTAACTTATGAGCAAGCAATGATCCAAAAATAAATCCGCGTGATTCAATTCCAACTACTTTATTAATTTTTAAATCTTTTGCAAAACCATAAAGCTGATTTAGTGTATAATCAAATGCTTCAGGGTTTTTAAGTAAAGTAGTTATGTCTCTAAACATTATTCCAGTTTTAGGAAAGTCTTTTACATTTCTGATGTAAGCTTTTAAGTCCATTTAGTTATCCTTGTTTAGAAAAGAGTCTATTCCCTTTTTGAAAACTGTTGTAGATCTGCTAATTGTGTTTAATCCGATACAATGATTAACGGCTTCCCGTACTGAAAGATTTGAAATATTGTTAATCATTTGCTTGGTCATTTTTAAACTCTCAACTGAATTTTTATTTAATCTTTCAGCAAGGTTCAATGATTCAGTCAATACATCATCTGCTAAATAATTTGCAAAGCCGATTTCATAAGCTCTTTTACCGGAAATGATTTCACCTTCCAATAACAATTGTTTAGCCAAACCTTCTCCAACTTTTTTAATTAAGAAGATGGAAACGATAGCCGGAATAAATCCAATTTTTACTTCGCTATAGCCAAATTTACTTTTTTCAGAATGAGCAACAACAAAATCACAAACTGAGGCAAGTCCGCAGCCACCTGCAATTGCTGCCCCATTTACAGCTGCGATCGTTGGTTTCGGATATTCATAAATCATTAAAAATAAGTCTGCTAGTGATTTTGAATCCTCATAGTTTTCAATGGCAGAACTATCAGATATTTTTTGCAAATATTCTAAATCAGCTCCAGAACAAAAAGTATTTCCCTCACCAGTAATGATCAAGGATTTTACTGAATCATCTTTTCCACATTCAACAAGCTTGTTTTTTAGTTGTTCAACTAAAAATGGATGAAGCGCATTTCTCTTTTCCGGACGATTGAGAGTGATGATTGCAGTATTATTTTTAATTTCTGATTTAATCATATAAATGCTTCAGAAGAATTTTTTCTTTCTATTGTAACTACCTATAATTTTGGGGCGTAACTTTTTTAATTTGTCATTTCGACCAAAGGGAGAAATCTGTATCTCACAATCAACAGATTTCTCAGTCGAGGACTCCTTCGAAATGACCTTTTATTTATAAAACTTAAATCAAAGTTTGTAAAAATTAAAATCAAACTTTAATTATCAATTACTAAAATATTTAACTATCAAACTCATCTGAATATAAACTGAAATGAATGCCAATATTATTCCAGCAATAACTTGTGAAAAACTGTGACATTTTAATTTTATCCTTGACCATCCAACCAAAAGAACAATTGGAAATAAAAGCAAACCTGTCAATCCAAATGCTACAACTAAGGCTGCAAACGGTCCGGCAGCACCCATTGCGTGAGCACTGATCTTCCAGAATTTATTTATAAAAATTGTTATTAATGTATTTGAAATATAACAAAACCAAAATGCTATTGAAATAATATTCAAACCAAATTTTATCATCAACAATAAACCAATAAGATAGAATCCAATCGCAATGATAAATGGGAAAGTTCGTTCTTCTTTTATCGAGGCATCCTGATCTGCAAGCTTTCCCTTTTTTCTGAGTATCAAATAAAGTGTTATCGGTGCAATGAATCCAAGTACAAGAGCTATTAAAATTGTTGCAACTTGTTTACTTGTTTGGGATTCTAATTGGCATGCAAATATTGTAAAAATGATTATTGTGAATGATGGTGGAACAAATAATGTGGATACAATTCTTGCGAGTTTATGTGAAGAGAATAAATTCAATATTATAGTATATAAATAAACTTTAATAAAACTAAAAATAACGTCTTGTCACACTGAGCGAAACTTGCCTTTTGTCAGGCGGGTTTAAGTGTGACCCTCTATTAAAGATTGGTCATCCTTCGACTTCGCTCAGGATGACATTGGTATAATTATTCAGAAGTTTTGTTTATGAAAAATAATTAAAAAGATAATTCAGTCTTTTTTAGCTCATCCAAATATTTTAACAAAGTATCTTTAACAGGAATATAATCTGTAAACTGCATCAGTTCATTTCTTATTTTAGATGCGTGATGCATTCCTTTAAGATAACCTGAATAAAATTTTCTGTGTTCAATTACTGCTCGTCGTTCACCTTTTACACCAATAGCTAAATCCAAATGACGAAGACAAGTATTTATTTTCATCTCATCATCAATCGTTGTTGAGATATATCCTTTGTTAAGAATTTCTTTTGCTTCAAGAAATATCCATGGATTTCCAATTGCACCGCGAGCTATCATAACAGCATCTGCATTTGTCTCATTGAAAGCTTGTTTAACATCGTTTGCATCAAGAACATTTCCATTTAATGCAATAGGCATCGAAACAGCTTCTTTAACTTTAGGAATCCAACTCCAATCTGCATCACCTTTATGCCCCATTACTCGAGTTCTGCAATGAACTGTTAATGCGCTCACTCCAATGTCTTCAAGTCGTTTTGCAACTTCAACTATCTGAATTGAATTATTATCCCAGCCAATTCTTGTTTTAACTGTTACAGGAAGAGAGACAGAATTCACAACAGCTTTAACAAGTTCAACCAAATATGGAATATCTTTTAACAATGCAGAACCTGCGCCGCATCCAACAACATTTTTAACCCAACATCCTGCATTAATATCAATCATATCAGGATTTTCAGCTTCAGCTATTCGTGCAGCACCAACCATTGATTCGATACTACTTCCATATATTTGAATTCCAACTGGTTTTTCTTCTTCAATAATTTTTAATTTGTTGTGTGTCTTAGCATTTGAACGAACTAATCCTTCGGAGTTTACAAATTCTGTGTAAACAACATCGGCACCGAGTTCTCTGCAAACCAGACGAAAAGAAATGTCTGTTACATCTTCCATCGGTGCGAGTAAAATCGCTTTATTTATTTCTATTTTTCCAACTTTGAACATTTTATCTTAATAATTTTCTAATATAACTTAATCTTTTTTGGTAAATAAAAAACAATTAATAAAAATATAATAAATGTGAATGCTGCTCCTGTTAAAAAAGGAAATGGGTAACCTAAATATTCAAATGCAAATCCACCCCACAATGGACCTAAAACTCTTGCGAATGAAGACAGTGATTGGTTCATTCCGAGTGTTATTCCTTGCTCTGCATCCGAAGTTACCTCCGAAATTAAACTGAGAACAGTAGGTTGAAACGTTCCTGTTCCATAAGATAAAACAATAGATACAATTGCTAATCCTAAAAAAGTTCCTGCATACGGAATCAGTGCAAGTGCAATCATAATTAAAAGTGAGCCAATGATTAAAATCATTTTCTTAGACATCATTTTGCTTATCCTACCAATTAACCCACCTTGTACAATTGCAGAAGTTAATCCAACAATACCAAACATATATCCATTTTGCATATCGGTAAAACCGTAAACTTTTAGACCTAGCAACGCAAAGGTTCCATAAATATTTGCAAATGAAAATGTAAGAATGAAAAAAAGTAAAACTAAAACAGCCAAATCTGGTTTTTGCAGAATTTTTTTCATCGCACCGAAATCAAATAATTTTCTTTTTTGCGGATAAGACAAAGATATTTCTGATTCCTCTTTTTGTTTTAGCGATTCTGGTAAATAAAAAATGGTAAGCGTAAATGCGGCAAAAGAAAAACCCGCTGCAACATAACCTGTAACAGCGTAACCAAACCCAGATAACAATCCACCCATAAGGGGACCGAATACAAATCCTAGACCAAATGCAGCACCGATTAGACCCATTCCTTTGGAACGATTTTCACGAGTTGTTACATCAGCAATGTATGCTTGCGCAACTCCAATACTGCTTCCACCGATTCCAGCAATAACTCTTGAAGTTAATAGCAATAAGTATGAATGTGTAAAAGAAAAAACTATGTAACCCATTGCATTAAGAAATAAACAAACAACAATAACAGGTTTTCTTCCGTACTTGTCTGATAACTTTCCAAGTACAGGATTAAATAAAAATTGTACAAATGAATAAAGTGCAATTGCAATCCCAATTGCGGCTTCATCAATATGAAGTTCTTTTACTGAAAATGATGGAAGAATCGGGATAAGAATTCCAAATCCAAGTAAATCAATAAACACAGTTAAAAATATTAATACCAGTGCGGATCTATTCTTCAAATCTAATTTCTTCTTTCTCTTAGTTTGTAATTATTTGTGTACTTATTAATTATAAATCTTGTATCATCAAATGATTGAATCATTTTTACTGAATCAGATTTTGATAAACTCAATGTTGTGTCTGCAATATTTGTTGATGGCATTATCACAAACTCTCTCCCGTTTGATGTATTCCCTTTAAAAACCCAGGTTGGCAAATACTTAACTTCACTTATTTCAATTTTATTTTTCGCAAAATCTTTTTTGATAGTTAGAGTTAAGATCATCCCAGAATATTTATATCGATCTTGTTGATTTGAAAAAAAATTTCCCATTGAATAAGCAACAAAACCTGAATCAAGTTTTGCATTTTTTGTTTTATAAAAATTAACCGGCTGCAAAACATGAGGATGACCACCAATGATTATATCGGCACCAAGTTCAATCGTTTTGTTCACCACATCTTTTTGAAATTGAACTGGTTCACGTCTATATTCTTCACCAAAATGAAAATGAACCAAAACTAATTCAGCATCATTTGATTTTGCAGATTGAATATCTTTTCCAATCAAATCATAATCAATGATGTTGATTAGATAATTTTTACCTTCGGGAATTGGATTTCCATTTGTTCCATAAGAATAAGCAAGTATCGCAACTCTAATTCCTTTTACATCAAAAATACGGATTGAATCTCTATCTCGTTGTGATGTGTATGTTCCGACGTAATTAAGATTCATAAAATTAATTTCACCAATAGTTTTAAGAATTCCCTTTTCACTTCTATCCAATGAATGATTGTTTGACGTTACTAGTAAATCAAATCCAACTTCCTTTAACGCTGAGATGTATGAAGCAGGAGAATTAAAAAATGGATAACCTGTATATCCGCCATTTTCTTTTCCAGAAGTTACAGTTTCTAAATTTCCAAATGTAAAATCTGATGACTCTAGATATTTTTTTACATTTCTATAGACAGGACTAAAATTAAAACTATCTTTTTCAACTCTTGCGTATTCGAATTGCGGACCATGACACATCAAATCACCAACAACAGAAATGGTGATGGTAACAGAACTATCTAAATTGATAATACTATTACTTTCCTCAAATCTAAAAGTTGAAGGAGAATTGAATATAAAGAATGATAAAATCGATATTGTGATTATTGCAATTTTCATATAATGATATTTCTGAATAATTATTTAAAGTCATTTCGACCGAAGGGAGAAATCTTTTAGCTATAATTAAAAAAATTTCTCATCCCGAATGCTTTCAGGATCCTTCGAAATGACAAATCTGTGTTACTCATAACGTTTTGAATTATTCGGTCTAATAACAAAATAAATTTTCCATAAGATTCTTTAATACAAAATAAGGCTATCTCAAAAACTTTTTGTCAACCTGAATTTATTTCAGATTCTCATGATATTTAATGAATCAGAGATTCCGAAACAAGTTCGGAATGACTTAATTGAGATAGCCTTTAATGAATTTGCTAAAGAAAACTCTTATGGTTTTGGAGCTTTTCTTGCAGCTTTAACGTCTTGAACGTCATTTCTGATTTCCTGACATAATTTTCTGAGATCGCTTAAGCCTTTGCGTACGCGTGTACCTGCAGCAGCTTGCTCTTTCACATAAAATTTTTGGAAATCACCTTCCAAACCTTGAACGAATTGAACGAGTTGATTGAATTTTTCCATGAGAACCTCCTAAGTGTTTGTGAATGAATTAATTAATGTTATCCAGTATTATTTCTACAATATCCTTTACAGCAACTTCTTCTGATTTTTCAAAATGTTTTACTCCGTCTGTCATCATCGTCATACAAAACGGACAGGCTGAGGCAATTGTATCAGCGTTAGTGTTTAATGCTTCTTTGGTACGCTCTTCATTGATTCTTCCGCCTTCTACGTCTTCCAAGAACATTCTTCCGCCACCGGCACCACAACAGAAACCACGACTTTTATTTCTTTCCATTTCAATTAAATCTAATCCTGCAACTTCCTTCAATGATTTTCTTGGTGAATCATAAACATCATTATATCTTCCAAGATAGCAGGAATCGTGATAAGTTACTTTATGTTTTTCACTTTCCTTTTTAAGCTGGATTTTTCCATCAGCTAATAATTCTTCTATAAATTGAGTATGATGTTTAACTTCAAAGTTACCGCCAAATTGCGGATACTCATTCTTTAATGAATTAAAACAATGCGGACAAGCAGTTACAATTTTTTTAACACCATAATTATTCAAAGTTTCAACATTTTCCTTCATCATCATTTGGGCAAGGTACTCGTTGCCAAGTCTTCTTGCCGTATCACCATTACATTTTTCTTCTGTGCCGAGAATTCTAAAATTTACTCCAGCTTTTTGCATTATTGTTGCAAATGCTTTTGAAACTTTTTTGTACCGATCATCAAATGAACCGGCGCAGCCAACCCAAAATAAAATTTCACCATCTTTATCTTCTGCCATCGATTTTATGTTCATTCCATCTGCCCACGCTGCTCTATCCGCAGGATTAAACGCCCAGGGAGTAAAATTAGTTTCCAAACTTTTAAATACAGCATTTAAGTTTGATGGAAATTCTGATTCTGTTAATACCAGGTTTCTTCTCATATCAACAATTGAATCAACGTGCTCAATCATTACAGGACATTCCTGAACGCAAGCCATACAAGTTGTACATTCCCAAAGTGCTGTATCAGTTATGTAATTATGAACTAAAGTCTTTTTAAAAAGTTCACTTTCAGTTTTCCCTTCAACTAATAATGGAGCCTTATCTAAAGTACGCTTCCTAATATCAACAATTATATCTCTTGGAGAAAGTGATTTTCCAACAGTGTTTGCCGGACAAACGGAAGTACATCGTCCGCATTCTGTACAAGAATAACCATCCAATATCTGTTTCCAGCTAAATTGATCAATGTCTGCTACTCCAAAAGTATCTGCATTTTCATCATCAAGATTTAGCTTCTTAATTGTATTTCTTATAGGATCCAGGTTTGCAAAGAACACATTAGGAATAGAACTTAAAACGTGTAGATGCTTTGAATAAGGTAAATAATTTAAGAAACCAAAAATCAATAAAATGTGCATCCACCAGAAAAACTCATAAAGAAAAACTGTTATTGAAGTTGGTCCGGCAAAAAATAATCCACTTATAAATGCAGAAACAGGACGAACTTCATACTTGTGAAATGCCATATTTTGATTTGCATATCCTGACGCATTTTGCCCATACATGGCAATCACAATAAACATAATCAGCAAAAGAATAAATGCTGCATCAAGTTTTCCGTGTTTATCAACAACTAATCTTGGTACTTTTTGAATGAATCTTCTGTAAAGTGAAAGTATAATGGATAGAATCACCAACAGACCAAACAAATCCTGAACCAAAATTATTACCGTGTAAACCGGACCAAGAAACGAAAGTGAAAATCCTGAATAAAAACCTTGAAGTATAGTTTCTAAAACCGCAAAAATAAAAAGAACAAATCCCCAGAAAATTAAAAGATGTAAAGTTCCTGCAACAGGATCGCGCAAAAGCTTGGTTTGTGCAAATGCAATTTTCCAAACACGTTTTAATCTTGTTGGAATATTATCAAATCTATCATCCTTCTTTTTAGCAACTTTAAGATATTTGATTAGATTATTTACACTGTATGAAAAAAATCCAAATGAAGCAATAAAAACTATGATAAAAATGATGTTCTTTAATTCCATGTAATCAGCTTATAAAACTTTTAGTACGTATATCTTTTTACTAAACTAAATTTAATTGTCATTTTGATCCCGATTCATCGGGAGAGAAATCTGTTTGTTTTATTGTTGAAGATTTCTCAGTCTCCCAAAGGGATGCCTTTGGCAGAAGACTCCTTCGAAATGACATATTGCACTTTTTCAAACTGTAAATACTTTATCTAAAAATTCTTCGGTCTTCGTGATAACCAAATCAAATTTATTATTACTTACAGCAAATGGATGAACAATATCAAAGGTATGGCCGGATGCCGGAATCTTTTCTAATACCGATATTGTTTTATCACTCCAGTTAAAAATCTGTTCACCTTCTGCAATCGGAACTGTTAAATCTTGTTCCCCATGAACAATTAGCAGAGGTTTACTCAAATTTTTAACTGCATTTTCAATACTTAAAGAGCCATCTTTATTTTTTTCGATATCCTCAAGCAAGCCGACATTCATTCGCATTAGCTGTTTGGTTCTGGAATTCAATACTTCAACAAAGCCCTTCTTTTTCCATTCTATCTTTTGTCGATCAGTATATCTATCAAGTTTTGAAACGGATGCCCAAACAATGTAAGCATCAACTTTCTCAACCAAACTGCTTAAAAGAGATACTGCGCCACCACGACTATGACCGATTAAACAAATCTTACCAAAAACATTATCTGTAAAAAATCCATTTTTATAAGCAATGATAATTTGAACAAGTTCTGAGATTTCAAGTGAAATTGTGTTTTCTGCAAATTTTTTTAACTGAATGAAATCAAATCCGTGATCATCAACCCCATTATGCGAAAAATTAAAAGAAAGAACAAAATAACCTTTATCTGCAAAGTGCTTTGCGCTGTATGGAAAGAAACCCCAATCTTTAAAACCTTTGAATCCATGAACAAAAATCAAACAAGGTGAAGATTTTATATTCTCTAATCCAAACGTTGAGATGTTAAGAAAATCACCCTCATACATTTTCAGCCTAAATTCTTTGTTCATCGGTTTGAAATATGAGCAATTAAGACAGCAAAGTCAATATTTTTAAAGATTTTGAAGAAATTTAATCTAAGATGGGAAAATGTTTGATTTTGAGTCATTTTTTATCTTTTCACTAGCTTTCTGGGTATTTTCCAAACAGACAATTAAAAAGGGATTATTGTAAAACACACAATTAAGATAATTATATTCGGAAGGTGGATGAGTAGGTTTTAATTTGAGTAGCCTAATTTCATATGATCATAACCTAAACTAACTCCAATTCCAATAAATGAAGAATTAGAACTCAAAGATGTTGATCCTTTAAGAATAAATGCCAAAGTACTTCCATATTTGATTTCAAACCCAGTCCTGAGCATATATTTGTTAGTAAAACGATCTGGATCATCTGTTGTATAATAAGTTACTCCACCAACTACCTCAAAACATAAATCGTCCTTTTTATCGCTTAGTCTTGCATATAAATTGTAATTTGTAAAAGGAGATCCGTCAACTCCGTCAACAAAGTTTACTAAATAATAATGTTCTATACTTAACCTTGTTCCTACACAAAGATTTTTATTATTTGAACGAAGAACATCAAAATCGAATTGTCCTCCAAGTTGATTCATTAAAACAATTGAAGTTGCATCAATTTGAATACTGTGAATACTTGGATTGAATACCAAATTATTATCTTCAAACTTTGTGGAGTCGGCTTGAGAAAAAATAAATGGAGTGAGACTTAATACAAGCAAATTTGTAAGAATTAGTAATGTAATACTAAAAGAATGATTCATTTTTATACTCTAAGATGCTTATTAAATATTTTCTTACAGCACATTCGTCGCTCGTAACCTGAGCCAGAATAAGAGAAAAGGGATATGTATTTATAGGTAAAGCAAAGTATAAATACAAAGCCGTTTGTAACTTAAAGTTTTATTGTAATAATCTCAACTAGCATCCAGCAATTTATGTAGGGAACGGTTTTCCAACCGTTCCGTTTTAAACATCTATTTGCGTATCAATCAGGAGATCGATCCCAACAATAATATCTTTTTACTTTCTCACTTCATTTAGTTATTTTTTAACAGAAATAAACTTCATTATTTCAAAAGCTATGAACACAATTAAAAAACATCTTCTCGTAATTCCCTCTATAGACATTAAGAACGGAAAAACCGTTAGGGTAGTTCAAGGAATTCCAGAATTAGATTGTAAAGAATATGGAAATGATCCTGTTGAAATGGCTATGATTTGGCGTGCTGAGAATGCAAAGATGCTGCATGTTGTTGATTTTGATGGAGCTTTTGATCATTCTAGATTGAATCATGAAATTATAAAAAACCTTTGCAGTTCGGTTATCATTCCAATTGAATTTGCTGGTGGAATAAGAAGCATTGATGATGCAGAATCTGTATTCGATCTTGGAGTTTATAGAATTGCCATCAACACAATGGCTTTGGAAAATCGAATTGAATTTATAAAACTTTTTCAGAAATTTGGTCCAACAAAAATTGTTCTTTCAATAGATGTTCTTGACGGAGAGTTGGTTACACGCGGAAGGCAAAGAAAAATTGGATTAAATTATTTATCTTTCACAAAAGAAATGGCTGAGATTGGGATTGATAGATGCATTGTTACTGATGTAAATCGAAACGGAGTTATGAAAGGACCAAACATTCTATTATCAAAAGAAATTGCCGAGCACAGTAAAATTAAAGTAACACATTCCGGTGGCTTAAGAAATAAAGATGAATTACTGGATTTGCAACAATTAATTCCTATCGGAGTTGATTCTGTTATTATTGGAAGAGCGTTTTATGAGAATAGGTTTCCTTGCCAAAAACTTTGGCGCGTTGCTGAATCAGGTTTATTTAATTAGAGGTTTTTATGTCAAATAGTAATGTCATTCATAGCAGTTTTTGGGTTAACTTTTTTAATTCTCCAACCGAAAAAACAGACTTGAAAAAATCTTTACATTCAATTCCTTTATTTGAAGATTTAACTAAAAGCGATTTAACTTCATTAATTAAAATAATACATCATCGAACTTATGTTACAGGTGAGTATATTTTTTATAGAGATGACCCAGGAATTGGACTTTATATTATTCGTGAAGGTGATGTAGAAATTCAAAGAGAAAATAATTCTAAAGAAAAAAAAGTTCTTGCCGTTTTTTCTAAGGGAGATTTTTTTGGTGAACTAGCTTTAGTTGATGGCGAAAAAAGATCTGCCTCTGCAATAGCAAAATCTGCTTGCAAGCTATCTGTAATCTTTAAGCCCGACCTGGATGAGTTTATAGAAAAATATCCTAAAAAAGGGATTAAGATTTTAACTGGAATTTCTAGTATAATAGCTTTAAGATTAAGAAAACTAAATGAAGATTATTTTAATCTTCAATATAATTTACCAAACGAGAAAGGTAAATAAGATGCAACCCACAATAAAAAAAGTTCTTGTACCAATTGATTTTTCGGATTATTCCAAAAGCGCACTTAAGTATGCTGTAAATTTCGCTAAATCTTTCAGTGCAGAAATCGTTTTAGTTTATGTTGTCGAACCTGTTATTTATCCGCCTGATTTTAGTATGGGTCAAATTGCTATGCCATCCATGAATTCTGAGTGGGATGAAAGAGCAAAAGAAGAATTACAAAAACTTGCAAAAAGTGAAATACCTGGTGAGTCGATTGTTAAAACGATAATCAAAACTGGAAAACCATTTGTAGAAATTATTGAAACAGCTAAAGAAGAAAATATTGATTTGATAATTATTGCTACGCACGGACACAGCGGAGTTGAGCATATTTTATTTGGAAGTACAGCAGAAAAAGTTGTAAGAAAAGCCCCTTGTCCGGTTCTAACTTTACGTGAACCGATAAAAGGATTTGATTATAAAGTTGGAATTAGAAAAGAATAGATCAATATTTTAATTTTTTCGTTCAGTTACAAAATCAGCTAAGGCTTCCATTGCAAGTTTCGTTTGGGAATCAGGAAAAATCTTTAAAGAATTTTTTGCAAGTTCAGAATATTTGGTTGCAACTTTAAGTGCGTAGTCTATACCATTGTTATCTTTAACAAACTGAATAACTTCTTTTACTTTTGTTTGATCATTACCATTCTTTAAGACTTTTTTAATACTTGCAGCATCACTTTTTGAAACATTGTTAAGTGAATAAATAAGCGGCAGTGTAATTTTCTTTTCCTTGATATCACCGCCAACGGGTTTTCCAATCAGATTACTCGTTCCCTCATAATCAAGAATATCATCACGGATCTGGAAAGACATTCCAAGTGAGTGTCCAAAATTTTTCATTGCATCAATAAAATCTTTGTTATCAGTTGTGCTCATTGCACCGATGGAACAACAAGTTTCTAACAATGATGCTGTCTTATCCGAAATAACCTTAAAATAAGTTTCTTCATCAATATCTAATTTTCTTGTTTTTCTAATCTGTAATAATTCACCTTCAGACATTCTTTTAACAGCGTTGGTTATCACTCCTAAAAAATCGTAATCTTTTCCTTCAACAGCAATCATCAATCCTCGTGATAATAAATAGTCTCCCATTAACACTGCAACCTTATTTTTGAAAAGAGCATTTATCGACCACATTCCCCTTCTCTTATCCGCATTATCAACTACATCATCATGTATTAAAGTTGCTGTATGAAGAAGCTCAACT
>JAVHOU010000003.1:0-68763 GCA_036170275.1 Ignavibacteriaceae bacterium | reverse complement strand
CGATCAGTATCTCAGCTTGAGGAATTAGGCGGAAGATTTGGTTGGTCACGATCAGCATCTCAGCTTGAGGAATTAGGCGGAAGGTTCGGTTGGTCACGATAGTAATTTTTAATTACTGATTTAAAAGCCTTCAATATTATTGAAGGCTTTTTTTTTATTTGACATGAGAGTTTTAACTTTAAATTACTGTTGAAAAAAAATAAAATTTTCATGAAATCATTTCTAATTTTGCTTTTTTCTCTTCTATATCTTAGTCGGATATTTCCTCAAGAGATGACGAAGATTGCTCTAATAAAAGATAATAATTATGAGCTTATTGAAGCAGAGAATCAGTCAGGGATTATATATATTTCCTTAAACGAACTTGCCAGTAAACTTTCAATTCCAATTACTGAATCAGATAAAGGGGAAAAATTAATAATTGATCTTGATGATTATTCATTATCCTTTAATAGCACTGTTCCTTTTGTTACAATTTTAGATAAAAATAATAATTCATCAAAAACACAACAGCTATTAAATATACCTTATCTAAAAAATGGACAGATTTTTCTTTCCTTGGGTGCTGCAATTGAACTATTTGATAAATATTGGAGTAAAAGTTTAACCCAACTGGCTCCTAACAGGATCAGGTTAATTGATTCAAATAACATTTCTTCTACTGGGATAAAACAGAATGAAACAGAAATAAAGCTATCAAGTATAGCTATAAACGGTGGTGATGATTTTTCCCTCTTAAAAATTAGAACTAATGGCAAAGTAAATAATTTTTATAATTTTTATCGTGGTAATATTCTTCATCTCGTTCTTTGGAATGTATTAGTATCAAATGATTCTGTAATAATTCCTAAATCCCAAAGTATAGTTGATAGAATCCATATAATTAAAGAATTAGAATTCACTGAGTTTGAATTAACATTAAATGAAAAAGAAACTATTACGGAAATACTTAGTAGTGACGATAACGAATTGACAGTAAGAATTAGCCGCAGAGATTTTGGTGATTGGTACTCAAAAGAAAGTGAGCATTTTAAAATTATCTACCGGGATTCCCATTCACATTTAGTTAATCACATACTTTCCGCAGCAGAAAACTCTCTTAAAGCATTAGTAAAACTTTTTAATTATAAACCATCCGAGCAGATCATCATCAACACATATGATGTTAGCGATTATGGATTTGGTGCCACAACTACAATTCCAGAAAATTATATCCGAATAGAAATTGAACCGCTTGAACCCGGTTATGAGATGGTGCCTTACAACGAACGATTTCAGTGGTTGTTAAGTCATGAACTGGTACATATAGTTGTTAATGATATGGCTACTAATTTCGAATCATCTTTAAGAACAGTGATGGGAAAGGTGGTTCCCGATAAAAATCAACCGATTACAGTACCATTTAGTTTATTGACGAACAATAACAGATTTACGCCTCGTTGGTATCAGGAAGCCATTGCAGTATTTATAGAAACATGGTTTAGCGGAGGATACGGAAGAATTTTGGGAAGCTTCGATGAAATGTATTTCAGAACAATGGTTGTTGAGGATGAAAAATTTCCTGCGGAAGTTGAACTTGAACAAGTTACATCACATAAAAGTATTTTCCTCGAATCACTGCTTTATACTTATGGCGCAAGATTTATTTCCTATTTAGTTGATCAATATGGTCTGGATAAATTATTTGAGTGGTATAATCTGGTTCCCACAGATTTTTATTCAGGATACAAAAGTAAGTTTAAAGATGTATATGGTTTAGATATAAATACAGCCTGGGATCAATTTATAAGTAATGAAAAGATATTTCAGAAACAAAATATTGATCTAATTAATAAATATCCTGTTACGGAAGCAAAAAGAATTTCCAAAGAAGTATTTGGATGGACAACTCAACCATATTATGATGATAAAACAAATTCACTATTCTTTGGTTATCATCGTGCTGGTGAATTAGCTGAAATTCAAAAACTAAACCTTGGTAGTGCAAGATCAGATATAATTACAACTCTGCCTTCACCAAGTCTGGTGCAAGTGGCTTCTCTTGCCTATGATGAGATGTATCGACAAATATTCTATACAACCAATAACAATTTATTGTATAGAGATGTATGGATGTACGATTTGAATACTGATAATAATAAATGTCTATTTCCAGATTCACGGGTTGGACAATTAACCATCTCACCTTTTACTCATGAATTATGGGGGATCCAGCACTTAAGCGGAAAAGCAATTTTAGTTCGATCAAAATATCCTTATTTAGAAATGCAATCTCTTTCAGTGTTTGATGTTGGAGATGAAATTACTCAGATGTCAATTAACAGGAAAGGGAATCTTATAGCGGCTGTTTTACATCGCAGTAATGGTCAGCAATCTATCATCGTTTCGGATGTAAGCGATATTGATAAAGGAAAACCTTTTGTATATAAAATCATCAGTTCAAATGGATCACCGGAAAATCCATCATGGTCATTTGATGGAAAATTTATTTTCTGGAATGCTTATACTAACGGAGTTTCGAACATTTATAAACATGATATTAACACGGAAGAGATTACGCCCTTAACCAATACGGTAAAAGGTTTATTTCGACCTATCGAAATTTCTCCCGATTCTATTCTTGCTATGGAATTTACTCTGGATGGTTTTGTACCTATAATATTCAAAAATCAAAAAGCAGAAAGGCTCCCGGCAATAAATTATTTTGGACAAAGAATAATTGAAAAATCACCAGAGGTATTTAAATGGAATCTAAAACCCGCAAGTGAAACAGTTAATAAAAATTCATTTACTAATGAAGTGACTTACAAAAGTTTAAATAATTTATCAGTAAAAACTTTTATCCCAGTCATTTCAGGATTTCAATCAAGACTTGTACTTGGTTTATATTTTCAAATGAATGATCCGTTATTGGTACATGATCTAATAATTGAAGCAGGAATATCACCATTTAAAGAAACCACAAATGATATAAAATTTCATTTGAGATTAAAATATAGTTTAAATCAAAAATTTATTTTATCTGTAGAACATAACGCTCCTGATTTTTATGATATTTTCAACAAAAGAAAAAGAGGAATGCTTGGTTCTAAATACACAGCGGGATTTACAAATTACTGGGTTTATGATAATCCGTTAAAGATAAAACAAAATACTGAGTTAGCAATATATAACGGGATCAAGTTTATAAATGATAACTTAACCGAAGTACATCAACCTGATTTTGCAGTATTAAAATCTGAATTTGATTTAAGGAATTTAAGAAAAACAATTGGCAGTATTGATTGGGAATCTGGTGATATGTTTAAATTTGATATTCTTGCTTACGCTTCTAATCCAAAATCTTTTCAGTACTCTGGACAAGTTTTTGGAGAGTGGGATAAATATTCACTTTTTATTTTCGATCATAACGTAATGCATCTTAAACTTAATGCTGGATATCATTTTAAAAATGATAGACTGCCAGAAACACAATTTTTCTTTGGTGGATTTGGAAACAGGGAAGTAGAAAATGAACCGGTCAAACAATTTGAAAAAATGTTTCGCTTTCCCGGTGTTCCAATTTATAGCATCATATCCAATCAGTTTTTTAAAGTAATGATTGAAAATTCACTTCCACCTCTGAGCATACCAAACTTTGCCCTGGGCAGCCACGAATTAAAAAATATTAATATCTCATTTTTCTCACAAGGTCTAATAACTGATACGCCGGAAATTAATAAATGGATTGATGTCGGTGCACAAATAAACATTATGCTGGAACACTGGTTTAATCTTGAATCAACGGTTTCTGCAGGTATTGCCAAAGCCTGGTGGAAAAATGGTAATGATACCGAATGGTTTATCTCGTGGAAACTACTTAAAGATTAGTAAATAATCTTAGTAGATTTTACCTCACAATCTCATTAAATCATTTATATTTAAGTTGTAAAACGGTATATTTTTTGTAGATTTTGTTTGGTTTACTAACAAGAGCATTAAAATTATTTTCAAATGAAATTTTCTGAATTTAAAAAAAATATAGATAGCGGAATAAAATCCAGCTTAGATAATGATATAACTTCCGAGAAAGCGAAAAATCTTGAAGTTATTTTAAATATTCTAAACAGTATTAACCGTTCTCTAATTCTGGAAGATGTTCTCGAATTAGTTTTAAAAAACGCTATTCGTTTGACCAATTCTGAGCGCGGGTTTATCGTATTAAAAAATCAATCGGGAAATCTGGATTTTAAACTGGGTTTGGATTCTAACAGCAAAGAGCTTCCGGAAAGTTTATTCCAAATCAGCAACTCAGTTGTGGAAGATGTTTTTTACAATGGACAATCTCGATTTATCGAAGGTGCTCAAGGTGATTCAAGTTTAGAAAACAGCAAAAGTATTTTACGGTTAGATCTTCAAACCATTCTTTGTTCACCACTTATTACTGACGGGAATAAAATAGGTGTTATCTATGTAGATAGTAAACATCTTCACAAGATTAAAGAGAAAGAAACAACAAGCACTTTTGAAATTCTTGCCGGACAAGCTGCGGCAGCAATTCGCAATGCTCAGTTATATCAGGCACAATTAACAGCAAACGCAGCACTTCAGGAAGCAAATTCACAACTTATTCAGGCTGAAAGAAAAGCTTTGAAAGCCAGTATCGATTCCGAAATTGGGCAGTCACTTCAAGGTCTTGTTCATCTTGCCTTGTTGGAAAATGAAAGCTTATTACGATTAGTTGAGAAATTAAAAAAAGAAAATGAAGATTCAGGTCAAGATAAAGAATCTTTAATGTTTGATAGACTTAAATTAAAATCTAAAGTTGCAATTGATAGCATAAGGAATATCCAAAAGTATGCACAAGTACTGTTAGAAACTGCAATAATGAATTTGAATAAAGATAGCGGAGATCTTAACAGAACTATTCAATCCGTTATTAAATATATTTCACCAATGAAAAAATTTCAGTATGCAACTTTTAAATTGCAGTTAAATCCTATTCCAATTTGTAATTATGATTCTGAACAGATTCAGCATTTGCTTGTTCATCTTTTTACTAATTCCATCAACGCAAAAAAGGATGCAACAATAGAAATCATTTCTAAAGCTTTAGATGATAAAATAATTTTAATTGTTGGAGACAATGGTCCCGGAATACCTGCAGAGATTAGGAAAGATCTTTTCAGATCATATACTCCAAAGAAAAATAATTATGGTTTGTTTTTGTGTAAGAGCATTGTTGATAGACATAATGGTGAGATTAAATTATTGGATACAAATACTGGTACCTCAATTGAAATAACCCTTCCGGTTTAATAAAAAATGGTAGCAATAGATTTAATAAAATATATTAGTTTATTATATGATAAGGTTCGATTCCCGGTTCAAGTAATTGATTCAAGCGGGAAAATAATTTATATAAATGAAGCTTTTACAATGTTGTGGGGATATCACTTACATGAACTCAGCGAGTATTCAGTATTTAATGATAGTGTGCTTATTGAAAATAAAACTGCTGAAAAAATCACAGAAGTTTTAAATGGAAAAAGTTATTTATCAATTGATTACTTTGAAGATTCACTTCTTAGATCAAGGGAATATGCTGTTCCGATTTTAAGGACTAATATTTTTTTAGTTAAAGAAGAAGATGACTCATATGCTGTAATGTATCATGAAGATAAAACTGAAATGCTTTTAACGGAAGAAGAAGTTAAAAAAGCAAGAGATGCAAGTAATGAATCTGAAAGATTAAAAAATACTTTTTTAAATGTTCTGTCCCACGAACTTCGCACCCCTTTAAATATTATACTTGGATATTCTTCTCTTATTAAAGAAAACCTTAACGATAAACTGGGACCAGAAGATAAAATTTATTTAGATAATCTTCACAGCGGCAGCGAAAGACTGTTCCGAAGCATCACTCAGATGCTTGAGTTTGCTCAAATTGAAGCCGGAAATTATCACCTAAACATTGAGACCGCAGATTTAATAAATTTATTGCAGGATTGTTTACCTGAATATCAAAAATCTGCAAAAGAAAAAAACATAGAAATAAAAACTAATTTTTCACACAAAAAGGTTTATGTTGATGCCGATGTTCAGTGTGTTCAAAATGCAATAAATACTCTATTAAGTAATGCGGTTAAATTCACCCAACATGGATTTATAGAAGTTGAAGTCAGTGTTTTTGAAGACAAAGAATTAGCGTTATGCAAAGTACGCGATTCGGGAATTGGGATATCTACAAAATATCTTGATCATCTTTATCATCCATTTAGTCAGGAAGATTTAAATGTTGGAAGAAATTATGAAGGCAACGGACTTGGTTTAGCACTTGCTAAGCGATATATCGAAAAATTGGGAGGATCACTTTTAGTTGATAGCATAAAGGGTGTCGGTTCTACATTTACATTTACACTTCCTTTAAGTCATTCGAAAATGATACCCGTATTAAGCGGTCAGGAAGAAGTTGCTAGAACAAATAAGATACTGATGATTGATAGTAGCGGCGATACGTTTGAATTAGTTAAGGCTTACTTAAAAAATTCACACACGGTGGTTAGTAATTCCTTAAGAGAATTTAAACTTGAATCCGTTCAGGATGGATCTTACAGCCATTTTGTTTTTGATGTTGATAAAAATTACTGGCAGCAGGGAATTTTAATTTGTAAGGATATTAAAAGGAACGATCCCTTCAAGCGTCCTATCATTATTATTTCCAGCGAATATATTGAAGAAAAAATAAATGAATTTTATGCAGCGGGTGCAACAAAATTTCTAGTAAAACCTTTCGGCAAATCAGATTTAATGAAAATTATTTCTGAGACACTTTAATATTAACCTTTCTTCTCTCATTTTTTAATTTATACAACTCCCACCAAGGTGTTCGTGGCGATTCGTGATGTTCGTAATGATATCCAAAGAAGTAACACGATAACATTGCCCACAAATGATTTCGATTTTGTGTACGTGCTTTGTGCGGCTGCATTTTTTCTGTATGCAAGTATTTAATGTTTTCCAGATTCTATATGGCTTATTTTCGCCTTCAAAATAAACCTGGTAAAGTGGATCAAGTTCTTCAAGTTTTATTGGGTTTTTCAGCCCGTTACTTTTAAATAACTCGTCAAGCTCCCAGCTCATACTCATAAAAGAGGGACCTACATCGAAAGTAAATCCATCAAGTTTAAGCTGATTTAATCTGCCGCCTGCTTTAGAATGTTTTTCAATTACTGTTACATCGTAACCTTCAGTAGAAAGTCTTAGAGCGGTTGATAATCCGCCAAGCCCGCTGCCAATAATTATTGCTGATTTTTGATTTGTTTTATTCATATAAAAGAAAACTTATTTTTACTATTAATAGTTCCTTATATTTGAAAAAATTTTATAATTATGATTGGCGCCGGAATAATACTTCTCAACAGCAACAATGAAGTTCTCTTATTATTGCGTGATAATACGATTGATCTTCCTTTTCCTAATATGTGGGATATTCCAGGTGGAAAAATTGAACATAATGAAACTCCTGAACAAACAGTCAGACGCGAAATGAATGAAGAATTAGGTTTGAATAAATTGGGAGAAATAAACTTGTTCAAAATTATTACATCAGAAAAAAATACTGATTACATTTTTTGGAAAAGATTAGACATCAAACCGGAAAAAATTGATTTAAAAGAAGGACAACGAATCGAATATTTCAATCTAGAAAGAATTAGAAAAACAAAGTTAGCTTTTAATTACAATAATGTTTTAGAAGAATTTTATTCCAAAATAGTTAGTGATGAGTAACACTCAAAAAATAATAATTGCTGCCGGAATTGTTTTAGTTGTCACTGGATTAACCTGGCCATGGATTTCAAAACTTCCGTTTGGCAGATTACCAGGTGATATTGTAGTTAATAAACCTAACTTTAAATTCTATTTCCCAATTACTTCGATGATCATTGTCAGCGCGATCATTTCATTTATTATGTGGCTGATTAAAAAGTTCTAATCTTAAGGTTATTCATCCGATTAAATAAGGAATATCCCATTTAATTAAATATTAGTTTTATAGATAATTGATTGATTAATTTTATATAGTGAAATTCTTTTTAACTATTTGATAAAGGAGTTATTATGAAAAATATTAGAGGAATTTTAATCGCTTTAATATTTGCCTCACAATTATTCGGACAGCAAACAGATTTATCGGGAATCTGGACGGGAAAATTAGAACTTCCCAATACAATAAAACTTAGCCTTGTGTTCAATATTGCAAAAGACAGCGCCGGAAATTATTTATCTACTTTGGACAGCCCAGATCAAGGTGCAAAAGGTATTCCCACTGGAAGTACAATTGTAAATGGTGATTCTATTACAATTCAAATACCAGTAATTAAGGGATGGTATGTTGGTAAAATTTATTATGATGAAATGAAAATAGATGGCAAATGGAATCAGGGTGGAATGAGTTTGGATTTGCTTGTTAAGAAAGTTGATAAAGTTGAGGAAGTTAAAAGACCGCAGGAACCGAAAGAACCATTTCCATATAAATCAGAAGATGTAAAGTTTGAGAATAAAATTGATAGCTTAACTCTTGCAGGTACCTTAACTCTTCCTGAGACTGGTAATAATTTTCCTGCCGTGGTGATGATTACAGGTTCAGGCGGACAAAATCGTAACGAAGAAATATTTGGACATAAACCATTTTTAGTTATTGCAGATTACCTAACAAGAAATGGAATTGCTGTTTTACGATTTGATGATAGAGGAATAGCTCAATCATCCGGTAATTATTCAACGGCAACAACTGAGGATTTTGTAAAAGATGTTTTAGTCGCTGTTGAGTATTTGAAAACCCGAAAGGAAATTGATCATTCTAAAATAGGATTAATTGGACATAGTGAAGGGGGAATGATTGCACCAATGGCTGCCGTTAGGTCTAGCGATATTGATTTTATTGTTTTAATGGCTGGAACAGGAATCCCTGGTGATTCAATTCTTATTCTTCAAACTGAGTTAATACAAAAATTAGCAGGAATGTCTGACATGGAAATTCAAAAATCATTAAAGGAACAAAGGGAAATTTATTCAATGATTCTTAACAGTAAAGATGATGTGACTTTGGAAAAACAATTACGAAATAAATTTAATTCAGATTATTCTGCAATGACTGAAGAAGAAAAAAGCAAACTTGGTGATCCAGAAGTTTATTTAAATACGCAGATTAAAACTATAACAAGTCCATGGTTTAAATATTTTTTACGATTCAATCCTGTTCCGGTTTTAGAAAAAGTAAAATGCCCCGTGCTTGCAATAAATGGACAAAATGATTTACAGGTTCCTCCGAAGCAAAATTTAACTGCAATTGAAAGTGCCTTAAAGAAAGGTGGTAACAAAAATTATGAAACTAAAATGTTACCAGGATTAAACCATCTTTTCCAAACATCATCAACCGGTGCTGTTTCAGAATACGGAACAATTGAAGAGACAGTTTCTCCAATTGCTTTAGAAACGATGTTAAATTGGATAAAGAAAACGGTTGAATAATTATTAAGCGTTTATCTCATTTGTCATCCTGAACTTGTCGAAGGATGACATTGATGTTATTATTTGGTCACTCTTCGACAGGCTCAGCGTGACACTTGATTTATAATAAAATTATGATACTTCAAATGAGTTTAGCTGAAATCAGAAAAGCAATATCAAAACAAAAAAATCCAGCACAAGCTTTAATACTGCAAAAATTTTTTAAAACAGGAAAAGGTCAATATGGCGAAGGCAATATCTTTTATGGAATAAAAGTTCCTGAGCAAAGAACAATCGCAAAACAGTTTAAAGATTTGCCGCTTATAGATTTAAAAGAACTTATCCATTCTAATGTGCACGAAGAAAGATTAATTGCCGCATTTATTCTTGTCGAGCAGTTCAAAAAAGCAGATGACAAAAAACGAAAAACCATTTTTGATTTTTATCTAAAGAATAGAAAAGGAATAAACAATTGGGATCTTGTTGATCTTTCATCTCCAAAAATTATTGGCGAATATCTTATCGATAAAGAAAAAGATTTACTTTATAAATTTGCGCGTTCAAAAGATTTGTGGGAAAAGAGAATCGCAATTCTTTCAACCCAAACATTTATAAGAAAGCATTTTTTTGAGGATACATTAAATATTTCCGAAATTTTATTGAATGATAAACACGATTTAATCCACAAAGCTGTAGGCTGGATGTTGAGAGAAGTTGGTAAACGTGATTTAGAAACAGAAGAAGTTTTTTTAAAGAAATATTATAAAACAATACCGCGAACAATGCTTCGTTACGCGATAGAAAAATTTCCTGAGAAGAAACGCAAGAGTTATTTAGAAAGCAAAATTTAAATAATCCTGATCATGATTACTTTTTATCCGAATGAAGTTGCTAGTTTTTTTTAAAAAACCTGGAGAAAAATATGAAATGAAATTTAATGTAATCTCCTTACCAAGCTGAGGCTATCTTTATTTGTTATAAACAGAAAAACACGGAAGAGATCCTATTGAAGTGATAGACCCTTCAAAAAAATACATTTTCAACTTAAATATTAAAGTATCATTTGCTGAAATTACAATTGAATATTTGGGAATTATGCCTTCTATCTATTAAATTCTAAGTGTGAGTTTTAAACATAAAATAAAAAAATATCCTAAGACTCTTATTTTAATTGCATCTCTCGCCTTACTATACCTTTTTCTTTTAATTCCCGTAGATCAGAATTCAATAATTCAGGAAGGATTTAAAAAACCCTTTATATGGAATCGTGACAGCCTCTGGAATGATTTAGAACTGGAATTTATAAAGGCAAAGATGGACGGATGTGATAAGATTAAACCGCGTCTTGATTCTTTATTAATAAATTCCGAAGAACTTTTAAATGAAATATCAATTACTCAGCTCGATGCTTCGGATAAAAAATTTTTTGTCATAGAAAATAATATTTTTGAAATAGCACCACTCATTCCAGCTTGCAGTCAGTATTTTTCTGATTATATAAATTTTTATTCAAATCTTAGAAAAGTTGTGAAAGAACAATCCAGAAATTGGGATATGAATTCTACAGTAGCCAGAAATACTCTTTATCGATTATTATATGGAAACAGAACTGCAATTGAAGAAATAATGCTACAGTTACCTCGGAATAATGTTCCGCCTTTAATCAAAGGAATTGACGAACCCTCATCAACTCCATCGGCAAAAATACTTGGTGTGGATGTTCATAGTGGAGATATTTTAGTTTCGAGAGGCGGCGCACCCACCTCAGCCTTGATTGCAAGAGGTAATGATTATCCGGGAAATTTTTCACATATAGCATTAGTTCACATTGATGAAAAAACAAATTTAATATCAATTATTGAATCTCATATTGAAAGAGGCGTTGTGGTTTCTTCTTTAGATGCATACCTAAAAGACACAAAACTTAGAATTATGGTGCTCAGATTAAGATCAGATTTGATAAAGAATAATCCAATGCTTCCACATAAGGCAGCAGAATATTTATTAAACTTAACTAAGGTGAAACATATTCCGTATGATTTTGAAATGAACTATAAAGATTCCGAAAAACAATTTTGTTCCGAAGTTGCTTCTTCAGCTTATAAGAAATTTGGAATAACATTATGGACAGGATCATCAACCATTTCGTCCAAAGGAACAAGAAACTGGTTGGCAGCATTTGGTGTTAAATTTTTCGAGACACAAGAGCCTTCTGATCTTGAATATGATCCCCAGCTTTCTGTTGTTGCCGAGTGGAGAGATCCCGAGACTCTTTATAAAGATCATATGGATAACGCAGTAACAGATGTAATGCTGGAAGAAGCTGACAGCGGAAAGATTTTGTCTTATGATTGGTACGCTTTACCATTAGGCAGAATAATGAAACTTTACAGCAGTATATTAAATTTATTTAGTTCTGAAGGTCCGGTTCCCGAGGGCATGAGTGCGGAAGCAGCGTTAAAGAATATAAAGTACTCAGAATTTCACAGCCGGATAAAAGAAAATCTAAATATGCTTGCAGGTATATTTAAAACTCAACAAAGTTATATACCACCATACTGGGAACTTGTTAAATTAGCTTGTCAAGCTCGAGATGAAATAAATAAATAATATATCTAATTTATTCATTCAGTGAAAAATCCATTTTATTTAGATAACAATGAGGAACCTGTTCAAATAAAAATTAATATTTTTTTATACAACAGTTTTTACAAAATAGAATCTTAGATTAATTGATTACTACTTAATGCATCTTTAGACTAAATAATATTTCTTTTGTATTAAAAACCTCACTAAGTTAAATTTACAAATCTTATTTAAAGTTAAATGATCAAAGGAGTTTTGATATTTTATGGCTAAAAAATTTAAAGAGCCAATATTTTTTACAGATAAAGAAGATCCTAAAAGTTTTTCTATTTCCAATCAATTTGCTGAACACCTTGAGTTCTCATTAGTAAAAGATCGCTACACGGTTACTGGTGATGATGCTTATTATGCCCTTTCGCTTGCGATCCGGGATAGATTGGTAAGACGATGGATTCGTACGCAAAGAGTTTACCAGGATAAAGGACCCAAACGTATTTATTATTTATCACTTGAATATCTTATGGGAAGACTTCTTGGTAATGCTTTGATCAACTTAGATTATTATCAGGAGTGTTTTGATATTTTGAAAAAAGACGGCTACAGTCTTGAAGATATTCTTGATTTTGAACCTGATATGGGATTAGGAAACGGTGGTCTTGGAAGGCTTGCAGCTTGCTATTTAGATTCAATGGCAACACTTGAATTACCAGCGTTTGGTTATGGGATAAGATATGAATATGGAATATTTAAACAAGAAATCGAGAATGGTTATCAGGTTGAATATTCAGATAATTGGTTAAGCAAAGGAAATCCATGGGATATTTTAAGAAGAAACTTAATCTATCGTGTAAAATTTTATGGTAAGATAGTAACAAAGCCGAATCCTGATGGTACGTTTTCTTTTGATTGGGTCGATACTAAAGATGTTTTAGCAGTTGCCTACGATGTTCCAGTTCCCGGTTATGGAAATAACACGGTTAACAATTTGCGGTTGTGGCAGGCAAAAGCATGCAGCGATTTTGAATTTTCCGATTTTAACCGTGGTAATTATGTTGAGGCAGTAGCTCAAAAAAATGACGGCGAAACAATCTCAAAAGTTCTATATCCCAACGATACTTATGTTGAAGGAAAATTTTTAAGATTGAAACAACAATATTTTTTCGTTTCGGCTACACTGCAGGATATAATCAGAAAATATAAAATCGATCATAAAACATATGATCAATTTGCAGAAAAGAATTGTGTTCAACTAAACGATACACATCCAGTAATTGCTATCCCTGAATTGCTGAGGATTTTAATTGATGAAGAGAAGTTTACCTGGGAAAAAGCTTGGGCGATAACAAGTAAAACTTTTGCATACACGAATCATACAGTCGTTCCCGAAGCACTTGAAGAATGGCCTGAACGTATTATTGCTGAATTGCTTCCCAGACATTTACAAATTATTTATGAAGTTAACAGAAGATTCCTTGAAGAAGTTAAAAAAACATATTCAACTGATGAAAACGTTTTAGCTAAGCTTTCTATTATTTCCGGTGGTAATGAAAAAAGAGTAAGGATGGCTAATCTTGCAATCGTTGGATGCTTTGCGGTTAATGGTGTTGCTGCTTTGCACACGGAGATTCTAAAGAAAAGGATTTTCCCTGATTTCTATAATATGTATCCCAAAAAATTCTTGAATGTAACTAACGGGATCACTCCACGAAGATGGTTAAAGTCTGCAAATCCTGCCCTTTCTGCTTTGATATCAGATAAGATTGGTAATGATTGGGTAAAGCATCTTTCCAATATCAAGAAACTGGAAAAATTTGTTAAGGATAAACAGTTTATTGAAAGCTGGCAAAATGTTAAATGGCTGAATAAAAAATTACTTATGGATTATATCGAAACTGAAAATGGTATAAAGATTAATTCTGATTCTATTTTTGATGTACAGATAAAAAGATTTCACGAATATAAACGTCAGCTTCTTAATGTTTTCCATATAATTACACTTTATAACAGGATAAAAAGCAATCCAAAATTAAAAATGGTTCCCCGTACAATTATTTTTGGAGGCAAGGCAGCGCCTGCATACTTTGCTGCAAAGATGGTAATCAAACTAATTACTAGCGTTGCAGAAATTGTTAATAATGATCCGGAAGTTGGAGATAAGCTAAAAGTTGTATTCCTTAAAAATTATTCAGTATCTCTTGCAGAAAAAATTATTCCTGCTTCAGATTTATCAGAACAAATTTCTATGGCTGGATTAGAAGCCTCCGGCACAGGCAATATGAAATTTGCACTTAATGGTGCATTAACAATCGGTACTATGGATGGAGCAAATGTTGAGATTAGGGAAGAGGTTGGAAATGAAAACATTTTCATCTTTGGTTTGTTAGCTGATGAAGTTGTTAAACTTAAGTCAGGTTCATACAATCCAAAATCATATTACGAAAAAAATAAAAACCTTAAGCAGGTTGTAGATATGATTGCATCCAACTTTTTTAATCCAAAAGAACCTGGAATATTTGACGATATGATTCGTGGTTTGATAAATGTTGATTACTATTGCCTGTTTGCAGATTATCAATCTTACATTGATGCTCAGGATAAAGTTGCTAAACTTTATTTAGATCAGACTGAATGGACGAAGAAATCAATTTATAATGTCGCACGTATTGCAAAATTTTCCAGCGACAGATCGGTAGATGAGTATGCAAAAAAAATATGGAAAGTTAAACCAATTAAAATTAATCATTCATAAAAATTTGGAGAGTAATGGATTACGAATTAAATCATCGCACAAGAATTGGTCATATTCATTTGACTGTAGCAAATCTGGATAGAGCACTTTCTTTTTACAGAGATGTTTTAGGATTTCAGGTTACAGCTCGCTTTAATAAAACAGCAGTTTTTCTTTCTTCCGGTACTTATCATCATCATATAGGATTAAATACCTGGGCTGGTGGAAATGCAACTCCTCCACCTGAAGGTCACACAGGACTTTATCACTTTGCAATCCTTTACCCATCAAGAGAAGATTTGGCAAGAGCATTTAAGCAAATATGGGAAGCAAATTATCCCATCGAGGGCGCATCTGATCACGGAGTTTCTGAATCTATTTATTTAAAAGATCCCGATGGAAATGGGGTTGAATTGTATGCAGATCGATTAGTTGAGCAGTGGCCAAAAGATGAAGATGGAAATATTATTATGGTAACTAAACCTTTAGATCTTCCAGCCTTATTGAATGAATTGGATAAAATTTAATTTGGAAATTATTAAAATTTCAATAAATTGTTGCTTAATAAGTAAGAACTTACGTAAATGCTATCAGATAAATTAGATTTTCAATCAGAAATTGGCTCCTATGCTTTATCAAACAGATTAAAGCGTTTATCCGACCATCTTATTGCAGATACAAATAGGATATATAAATCCAACTCTGTAGAATTTGATCATGGTCTGCACAACACACTGCACTTACTTTACGTTAAGGGTGAGCTTTCAGTCAAACAAATTTCGGAATATCTAAAGGTCACACATCCCGCTACAGTGCAAGTTGTAAATAAATTAATTAAAAAAAAGTTTGTTGTTTCGTATGATTTAGCATCGGACAAAAGAGTGACAATAGTTAAGCTTACAAAGAAGGGTGAAAAAGTTTATAATTCATTTCAATCTATTGCCGATAAAATTAATTTGTGTTATAAAGAAATAATAAATGAGGTTGATCCGAAATTTTTAATTACAATTAGTTTAATTGAAGATAAAGTAAAATTTAAAAGTTTATATGAGCGTGTTATTGAGTTGATGAAAAAAGATCAGATTAATAAAGTAAAAATTGTAAAGTATAATTCAGAGTATCAGCAGAAATTTAAAGAACTTAATTTAGAGTGGTTAAATAAATATTTTGAAATTGAAGCAGAAGATGAAAAAGCATTAAACGATCCTGAATCTTACTATATTAAAAATGGCGGCGAAATATTTTTTGCATTACTGGATGAAATAATTTGTGGAACTTGTGCAGTAAAAAAAATTGATAGTAAAACATTTGAACTGTCTAAAATGGCTGTTCCGGAATTATATCAAGGAAAACAAGTCGGGAAAAAGCTTGTACTAACCGCAATTGGTTACGCTTATGAAAGAGGTGCTGAGAAAATTGTTTTGGAAACGAGTCCTAAACTGATTACTGCAATTAATCTTTACAAGAAACTTGGTTTTGAAATTGTTAATGAAGATAATTTATCAAATTATAAGAGAGCACTATTTAAAATGGAATTAAAATTAAAATGAGATCAAATTTATTTTGCAAAAAGAGGTAAACATGTTTGAGTATTTAAAAAAAGTATTTACACCTGCGGATAGAGGATTATTATTATCTACCAAAGAACAAAGAACAACTGACGAAAAAAAGAAAACACAAATTGCTGCTTGTGCTTTGTTTATTGAAATGGCAAAAGCTGATGGTGAATTTTCTGATGATGAAAGAAATTTTATTGTTTCAGAAATGAAAAGAACTTTTAGTCTTGATGAAGAATGTGCTAATGAATTGCTGGAACTTGCTGAAAGAGAAGTAAAAGAAAGTGTAAGCCTTTATGAATTTTCAGGAGTAATCAACTCAACATTTTCATATGAAGAAAAAATTGAATTATTAGAAAGTCTTTGGAAATTGATTTATCAGGATCAAAAACTTAATGCCTATGAGGACCAGCTAATCAAAAGAATTGGCGGCACTATAAATATTGAACACAAACAGATTATCAATGCAAAACTTTGGGTCAAAGAACAAATGGGACTGAAGTAAGTAATCAAATGAGCTTTAGTATTTATTGGTTTTCTTATTTGGGCAAATTTATTGAATGAATAAAGCTTTATTAAAATAATAATCGCATTGTACTAATTTGTTTCTGCAGATGTTTTAATTCATAAGAACATGGCGGTACATTTTTTGTAATTATTTATTTCTTGTAGACATCAGGAATTTTAATTCAAATATTTTTTGCGGTAATTATTATGAAACAAAATAATCGTTCATCAAAATTTTTAGGATTTATTTTCTTATCTCTTATTCTTCTTAATACAATTTCAATTAAAGCACAAAAATTTGAAAACCTCGCGCCAACTCCACCAATGGGTTGGAATAGCTGGAATAATTTTGGCTGCAACATAAGTGAAAAAATTATAAGGGAAATTGCTGATTCAATTGTCGCTTTGGGATTGAAGGATGCTGGTTATGTTTATGTAAATATTGATGACTGCTGGCATGGTAAACGTGATAGCTTAGGTTTTATTCAAGCCGATCCTGAAAAATTTCCATCAGGAATGAAAACCCTTGCCGATTATGTCCACTCAAAGGGATTAAAACTTGGAATTTATTCCTGCGCTGGTTCCAAAACGTGTGGTGGTTACCCTGCTAGCAGAGGGCACGAATATCAGGATGCATTTACATATGCGCAATGGGGCATCGATTATCTTAAATACGATTGGTGCGATACTGAAGGTTTAAATGCTGTCGGCGCTTACACAACGATGAGGGACGCTTTGATTAAAGCAGGACGACCAATTGTTTTTAGTTTGTGCGAATGGGGAGACAATAAACCGTGGGAATGGGGTGCTAATGTTGGACATTTATGGCGAACCACAGGTGATATTTATAATTGTTTCGATTGTATTAAGGATCATGGAACTTGGAAATCGTGGGGAGTTATGTCAATTCTAGACAAACAAGATGGTTTAAGAAAATATGCCGGACCGAATCATTGGAATGATCCCGATATGATGGAAGTGGGAAATGGAATGAGCACTAATGAAGATCGCGCGCATTTTTCTATGTGGTGTATGATTGCTGCTCCTTTAATTGCCGGTAATGATATCAGAAAAATGTCGGATGATGTAAGAAAAATTTTGACCAATAAAGATGTTATCGATGTTAATCAGGATATTTTGGGAATTCAAGGATTTAAATATCTATCCAAGGATAGTTTAGAAGTATGGTTCAAGCCTTTAGTAAATGATGATTGGGCAATGTGTGTATTAAATAGAAATTCAACACCCAAAGAATTTTACTTTAATTGGACTGATGAAAAAGTGATTGATGATTTGTCTGGAAGATCAACAAACTTTGATAAAATAAATTATCAGATCAAAAATCTTTGGGAAAAAACTAAAATGGGGACGACCACGAAAACCTTAAAATCTATTATTCCAGGGCACGATGTACTGATGTTGAAACTATCAAAAAGTAAAAATTAAATTTTTCAAAAAATTGTTAAATAAATTATTATGGTTTTAAAAATGAAATTATCAATAATACTCCCTTTACTTATCTCTAGTGTGCTGATTGCACAATCAAACAGAATAGCATATAATAATCAACAGCTTTTTTTAAGCGGTGCTAATCTGGCATGGGTTAATTTTGCAAATGATATCGGACCGGGTGTTACTGATTATAATACATTTGCAAATGTAATGTTGCAAATGCACGATAATGGTGGAAATGCGCTGCGCTGGTGGATTCATACTAATGGTACAAATTCACCAGAGTTTAATGCTTCCAATTTTGTAATTGGTCCTGGTATCGGTGCGATTTCTGATCTTAAAACAATATTAGATCTCGCCTGGCAAAGAGAGATTGGACTAAAACTTTGTCTTTGGTCCTTTGATATGCTGCGATCAACAAACAACTCAACTGTACTTGCAAGAAATAATTTATTGTTGACTGATACCGCTTACACCAATTCTTATATAAGAAATTGTTTGATTCCTATGGTTGATTCACTAAAAGGTAATCCTGCGATTATTGCATGGGAAATTTTTAATGAACCTGAAGGAATGAGTAATGAATTTGGCTGGTCCATTACCCAGCATGTACCGATGTCAGCTATTCAACGATTCATAAATCTATGTGCGGCGGCAATTCACAAAACTGATCCAACAGCATTAGTAACAAATGGATGCTGGAGTTTTCAGGCGCTCACAGATGTACAGGCACTTAAAGCTAACAAAGGTTTAGAATTTCTAAGTACTTCTGAAAAAGAAGAGATAACTTCTATAATTAATCAAAAGTACAGATTCAACTTTTCTGTTGATGAAGTAATGAATCAACTTGAAAAAATATCACTGCTAGCAAATTATAATTATTATTCAGACGCTAGACTTATTGCTGCTGGTGGCGATTCGGTTGGTACACTTGATTTTTATTCCGTACACTATTATATCGGTCTTGGTACAGCATATTCCCCATTTCTTCACTCGGCAAGTGTATGGGGTTTGAATAAACCAATTGTTGTTGCTGAATTTGCAATGTCTGAGAATAATGGTATTCCGAAAGATCAACTCTTTAATAGATTATATCAATTCGGGTATGCTGGATCCTTACCATGGTCTTGGACAGACATTAATCTTTCTTCGCATGCCGATATGCTTGCAGGTATGAAATTCATGTGGAATAATTATAAAAGTGATGTTGATATAAATGGAATAAGCGGTGAGTGGCCTTATGTAACAATCACCTTGCCAGATACAAATGCAGTTTATGCTGATACTGCTACGGTGGTTATAAAGGCTGAAGCTTATGATAATGATGGACAAATTACATTGGTAGAGTTTTTTATTAATGATGGAGTAAAAATAGGTGAGCGGGATACTCTTCCTTACTCGTTTGATTGGAAAAATATTATTCCTAATAATTATACAATTTATGCGATAGCAACTGATAACACTGGAAATAAGAGGACATCAAATATAGTTCCCATCAGAGTTGGAACACCTGCAATGGTTCATCTTGAGGCTGAAACTGCAACTAGGAGTCGAACAGATAGTTTATTAATTAAGAATGATATTCTTGCAAGTAATGGCAAATATGTTGATATAAAAACTCAAAAAGGAACAATAACTTGGACTTTACCAAATGTGCCATTAGCAGGTTCGTATGATATTATTTTTGGTTACAAATGTTTTTATAATACTCCCAAAGATCAATACATTAATGTAAATGGGAGCCGGGCAGATACATTGAGGTTTGAAGGTAATACTGCTACCTGGTTAGAAAAAGGAACTACAGTTAATCTTAATCAAGGCTCTAATACTATACAGATTGAATTATCCTGGGGTTGGATGTACCTGGATTATTTGGCTGTTCCAAGCTCAATTACCGATGTTGAAGAAAACATTGAAATGCCAACTTCTTATTTACTAAAACAAAATTTTCCAAATCCATTTAATCCTGTTACAACAATTTCATATTCAATTCCTGCTTTACAAAAGGTTAAGTTGATTGTGTATGATATTTTAGGAAGAAAAATTTCAACTCTTGTGAACGAAGAAAAACCTGCGGGAACATATTCAATCACTTTTAATGCAAATGGACTTTCAAGCGGTGTTTATTTCTATCGTATTGAAGCAGGAAATTTCAATCAGGTTAATAAAATGATTTACATGAAGTAAAGATTTATTCTCTAATCAAATTAACCAATCAACTAAGAGAAGTTTTTAAGAAATGAAGTTCTTGCTACTATTAATATTTTTATATGGTGTAACTTTCATGAATATCGATGCAAAAGAATTAATCGAACATCCAACAAAAGGGAAACAATATAAAACATTGGTTTTCCGTTTTGAAAAAAATCTTCTATTTGATAATCCTTTTGATCTTGAGACAAATAAAGTTGAAATTAAAATCGAACAGCCCGATAAATCATTATTAAATCTTTCTTTTTTTTACAATGGATCAAGTGAAAAAAATATTGAAAAATGGGAGGCAAGATTCTCACCTAATCAAATAGGACTTTATCATTTTCGAATAAAAGTTAAAGATCTGATTGACGAACGATTTGAAATTCCAATTGAAGATAACAAAGAAATAAATCAAGGCAACCTAACTCTTTCTGATAATTTAGGTTTATTTAAATATAAAAGTGGTGAATCGTTTCGGGGAATTGGAATAAATATTTGTTGGGCAGGTGACTATGAGTATTACTTTAAAAAGATGAAATCTGCTGGAATGAATATTACAAGAATTTGGATATGTCCCTGGCATTTATCGATGGAATGGACAAACACAGGACTTGGAAAGTATGATTTAAGATCTGCAGAAAAACTTGATGAGATACTTAAACTTGCTGAGGAATATGGAATCTATATTATTCTGTGTTTGGATTATCATGGTATCGGACAAAATCGTGCGGGATTTTTTAATGAAAACAAATGGCTTGATAATCCATACAATAAAATTAATGGCGGACCTTGTAATGAAGCATCAGAACTGTTTACAAGTGAAGAAGCAAAATTGTTCTTCAAGAAAAAATATAAGTATATTATTTCCCGTTTTGGTTATAGTGCAAATATTGCCTCGTGGGAATTTTATAATGAAGTAGATTTGATGGCGGGCAAATCAATTCCCGTAAATCAATGGCATATCGAAATGGCTGAGTATCTTCATTCAATAGATATTCACAATCATTTAGTTTCAACAAGTGCAACACGCAATTATCCGGAAAAAGTTGTTGACGCATTTAAATCTAATGCAATGGATTTTGTAATGTATCATCATTACAATACTCTGGATATGGCTCCTTTTGTTTTGGATTTTCATAAAGCTACAACAGAGTATTATCAAAAACCTGTTGTGCTGGGAGAATTTGGAGTAGAGTATCGAGGTGGAGATAGAACTTATGATATTGATCCACAGCATATTGGAATGCACAATGGAATTTGGGCTGGGTTTTTTAGTCAGACACCTGTAATACCATTAAGTTGGTGGTGGGATAATTACATCGATAAATATGATTTCTGGTTTGAGTATAAAATTCTTTCTGATTTTTCTAAAAATATTAATTGGAATAGCGATAGAATTAGTTTTAAAGAACTACAATCGGGTCATCTAATTTCTAATAATAATCTGCAGGCACCAAGTTTGGTTACCTGTATTTACTTTGGACAAAATGCTGTCCTTTGGTTTAAGAACGATAAATATCAGTGGTCATTAGTTTACGAAGGTAAGAACCCTGAAGAAATAGAAAAATTTAATCAAACAATTAATGATTTGGATGAAGGTGAGTATTCTGTTTCGTGGTTTAATCCCCAGACAGGAAAATTTTTTGATAAACAAGTTTATGTCAAAGTCGGAAAAGATGGACTTCTAAATTTAGAAGTTCCAGCATTCACAAAAGATTTAGCTTGCGTTGTTAAGCTTATCAAATAATTATAATCGACTTTATTTTATTCCAAGTTCCTTACACATTCTATAAAAATTAGAGGGAGCCATTCCGAGTTTTTCAGCCGCACTGGAATCAGAACTCGAAATACTCCTTACATATTTAAAGTACTTTATCCGAAAGATTTTCTCCATATCTTTTAACGGCAGCACTTGTCCTTGATAAAGATCCTCAAAGTTAGTTTCTTCTTTAGCAAAAATATGATTTCTTAAAATCATAGGATTGCTTATGTCTTTTGCTGTAATCATTCCGTTGCTGTTAATTATCAAACGCTGTACAACATTTCTTAGTTCTCTTACATTACCCGGCCATTTATAATTAAGTAAAATTTCTCTTGCTTTTTCATCAACTTCAGGTGCAGCCACATTCATATCTTGACTGAAGTAGTTAAGGAAGTGATCAAAAAGTAGCAGGATATCATTACCGCGTTTTTTTAATGGTATAATATCAATTGGAACAACATTAAGACGATAGTATAAATCTTCTCTGAACTTACCGCTCATTACTTCATTAGCAAGGATTTTATTTGTTGCAGCAATAATTCTAACATCAACATTTATTTTCGTTGTTCTACCAATTTTTTCGATCTCTCCATCCTGAAGCACGCGTAAAAGTTTCACTTGGGCATTAAGAGGCAGTTCTGCAACCTCATCTAAAAATAAAGTGCCATGATTAGCAATTTCAAATAATCCTGCTTTGTTGGAATTAGCACCTGTGAAAGATCCCTTTTCATAACCAAACAATTCACTTTCAATTAGTTCACCAGGTATGCTTCCACAGTTTATCGGTATAAAATTTTCATACTTGCGCTTACTTTTTAGGTGAATATTCCACGCAACAAGTTCTTTACCCGTTCCTGATGCACCATTAATCAAAACATTAACATCACTCTTGGCATATTTTTCAATATTTTCTTTTAGTTGTACTATTGGTTCAGATTCACCAATGATTCTCTTTAGCTCGAGTAAGCTTTGAATATTTTGAGTTAGCTTTTTATCTGATTTTAATTTGTATCGTTCAAGTCTTTTCTTTTCGTAAGCGTTAAAGATACTTAGTATAAAATCTGTCGGCTGATAAATATAATTTTCTATATTACCAGGGTATTTAGTACAGTACCAAAAAGCTCCTGCTCGAATCAGGCTGCTGGCAAAATCAAAATTAGTAATGTTAATTGTCATTTTAGTGATTACAATTATCTGTATAAAAGGGTCGTAGTTTTTAATTTGTAAAATCAACTCTTCACCCTTTAGACCACCAGAAATCTGATAATCCAAAATAACGACATCATATTTATCAGGATAATCTTTAATTAATTGCAGTGCTGCGCGCCCGTTTGAAACAACGTCAAGGATTTTGATTCTTGTGTCATAGTAGCTAACTGTTCTTCTAACACGCGCCACATCAAATTCTTCATCTTCAATAAGTAGAAGATTTATTATATCTTTTCTTTCCATTGGTAGATTCTAATTTTTTATTGTCATTGTAAATTTACATCCGGCTTCTTTAAGATTTTCAACATCAAGCTGCCAGCCGCATCTTTCAACAGCCATTTGATGGGCAATGAAACATCCATAACCTGAATTAGCACCTTCAAATTTTTTGGTCGATTCATTTTCGAGAAATATTTTTTTGATTCCCTTTTCACAAACTTGTAATAGTTCTTCTTTTATTCCGAAACCATTATCTGCAATGGAAATATAAGAGATATTATTTGCCTTATCGTATTTTGTTACAAGAATAATCTTAATAATTTTATTTCCACCGTGATCAATACTGTTTTGTATCAGCGGTTCTAATATTTCCCACACCACAAACTCATTAACATGAACAAAAGGTAGTGACTCATCCAGATCCAATTGAAATTCAAACATTTCATTTTTACTGGAGATACGTAAAAATATGTTTTTCACAATAAACTTAATCACTTCGTTAATATTAGTCTGAAACATCGGATTTATGATCGTATTTATTTCATGATCATACCATTTCATATCATAAATTATTCGGGAAATAAAATTAGAATAGGTAATTACTTTTCCTTTTAGGTCGGAAAGATTTTCGCTGTTCATTTTTCGCACATCCTCTTTAATAAAACCAATTATTTTTTCAGCTTTATGATGTGTGTGATAAATGCGTTTTGTAAAAAGTGACTCTTTTTCAAGTCTTATTTGCTTTTTTAAATTTTCTTCATGTTCCAAATAAAGTTTATTCTGTGCTTCATTTCTTTCCTTAACTGCTTGTGAAGATACAAGGAAAATTACAAGCAAGCCTATAAAAATTAATGAAGTATAAATGATCGCTACTTTATTAAAATTCGAACTTACTTCATCAGTAAGAAAAGAAAAATCAGGAGTTATCCTCATATACATTACACCAATATACTCGCCATCTGGTACGAAAGGAACAAGTATATTAAATGTATTTTTATTTTTCAGTGCACCATAAATAACCTCATCCGTTTTAATGTTGTCCTTTTCCTTATTATAAAGTTTAACGCCTTCTGTATGAGAATCATTTTGGTAATCATACGGTTGAAGCGTTCCGTTTAGAAAAGAATGGAGTTTCTGTCCGCTGTCAATTACATACAAGCTGTGATTTTTATTAAGTATTAAAAAGATATCTTCTACGCTTTTTTGGAGCAACTGTTGTTTAAAGATGACGTTAAAAGAGTAAATAATTTCTTGGTTTTGTGGGTCTCTGTTTGTTCTGTGAAGAAACTGATTTTCAAAAAGTAATTCCATACTTGTTGAGGTTATTACAGCCAATCTTTCAGCAGAATATTTTCTGTACCAAGCATGCGTCTCACCTAAAAAATCATCAAGAGCCGACTTTTGAACCAAAGCAATAATGATTTGAAAGATTATTAGCACAGTAAAGAAAACAGTTATATGTCTTATCTCAAATTTATATTGAGAAATTTTACTTACTAGTTTTTTCCTGAACATAAATTATGCTGTACTTATTCTTTAATTAAAATTTTATCTGCTTGGATATCGCTTGTACATTCCGACAAGGCTTCTGGAACAGTTAACTTCATTTGGATTGCCGACTTTATATAATAAGCCATAATTTTTGAGTAACGGGTATATTCCGAATTAAAAGGACGATGGACGGCAGTTTTAATCCACGTTTTTATTTTTTCAATCTCGGGATATTTTTTCAGATAATCTGGATTTTCATAAAAACTTTTTATTACAGGATATAAAGCTCCTTCTTTGTAAAAGATTTCCTGAGATTCATCACTTAATAAATATTTGGCAAAATCAATTGCTGCTTGTTTTTTATTTGAGAATTTGGATATCATTAAATTCCATCCACCAAAAATCGAAGTTGGAATACCGTTGCTGAAGTAGGGGATAGGAGCTTTCCTTAGATTTTTTTCTTTCTCGATATCAAAATGACTTTGGTTAAAATCTTTGTCAAATGTTGGCCACCCACGCAGGAACAAACCATCATTTTTAATGAAGTATTCATAACTCGGAACTTCAGTAAAGTCAGTGATAACAGGAGGGGAGATATGATATTTATTCACTAAATCAACAAGCAATTGTAAGGCTTTTTTTGCTTCATCAGTATTAAAATTAAAACCATGCTCATCAAAATATTGCCTGTTAAGACTAAGAAGTAGTTCCATATAAACGCAAATTAATCCTTCATAATCGGTCCCGGTAAAAACATAAAATGGTGTAGTAATCTTTAGCTCATTCTTAAGATTTATAAACTCCTCCCAAGTGATTTTATTTTCGATTTTCTTTACAAGTTGATTATAATTTTTATATTTTTTTAATAAATCATCTCTGTAGTATAAAATTCCCTGAACTCTATCTAAAGGAATTGCATATAGTTCACCCTCGTAATAACAAGATTCAAGATCAATTTTAAGAATTCGATTGATTTCGGTTTCAGTAAAATATTTATTTAGTGGCTCGCTCCATTTAGCAAATCTTTGCACCCAAATATGATCAACTGCAAACAGATCAATTCCATCACCTTTTCCTCTTAACAAACGTGCTAACATTTCTTTCCGTTCATTAGTGCTGAAGTCAAAATTTGGAAAATCAATCGGTATAACTTTTACTTTACCTTCATTTAGTTTATTGTATTTATCGATTATTATTCTATGGGCTGCTGTCATCATGTCAGCAAAATAGATTTCGGTCACCTCATTTTTAGGAGGTGTGCTTAAAAGAAAATATATAATCAGATATGCTATTGTTACAAAGAGCAGAAAAATTAAACCCCAAGTCTGTTTAAAGCGTAGTTTCATTGCAGAAGAGTTTCTCATTGTTTGTTATTAGTAATTCAACGTTTATGCCAGCAATAAATAATCATAACAACTTTATTTATTTAATAACCTGACTAAAGTTAATTATAAAAATAATAAAACATTGATTTACGCTCTGATTTATAGAGATTAGTGGCGGGCAAACTGTTACTATTCATTTATAAATTAATATCTCAAAATATTGTTAATAAGATCGAACCGTTTTTTTATCAATATGATAAATGGTTATTATGATTATAATACTTTTCTATTTAAAGAAAACCTGATCCTGTTTTATAAAACTTGACTGCTCGTTTTATTTTATAATGTTAATAGCTTTCAATTGTAAATGAAAATGATAATGATAATTCAGTTTGCAATAGAATATTTGTCTTTAAAAAATTAAATCGAAATTCGATGGCATTATTTCTGCCATAAGTATTATTTTAATAATAATAACTACTCGCCAAATGAGAAAAATAAAATTTATCATTTTTACTCTAACAATTTATTTAAGCTTTGCAGGCTGCTCTACATTTTTTATACACAAATCTTCCGGTTTTATTAAAGTAACCGGAACACATTTTATTCTTGAAGATCAGCCATACTATTTTCTCGGAACTAATCTTTGGTACGGATGTTATTTAGGTTCTCCCGGAGAAACTGGTGATCGTGAAAGATTAATAAAAGAATTAGATCTTCTGAAATCTTTAGGTGTTACTAATCTTAGAATTCTTGCAGCATCAGAAAAATCGGAAATAAAAAATTCCCTAAAACCAGCTATCCAAACTGAACCCGGAGTACTTGATGAAAACTTATTAGAGGGTTTGGATTTTCTTTTAAATGAAATGAATGAACGCAATATGCACGCGGTAATATTTCTGAATAATTATTGGGAATGGTCTGGCGGAATGTCGCAATATAATGCTTGGGCTAATGTTGAAAAAGTTGCAGATCCCGAAGACCCAAATTTTGGATGGGGCGAGTTTATGAGGCTCTCAGCTACTTTTTATAACAGCGAAAAAGCAAATCAATATTATAAAAACTTTATCACAAAAATTGTAACAAGAAAAAACACATTTAATAATTTGCATTACTATGAAGATCCTGCAATAATGTCTTGGCAATTAGCTAATGAACCCAGACCTTGGGGCAGTGGTGAACTAATAGAAAATTATTATAGATGGATTGATTCCACTGCTAAGTTTATCCACTCACTCGATCCGAATCATTTAGTTTCAACCGGTAATGAAGGAACAATGGGCTCTCTTGAATCAGCAGAATATTATCTGAATGCCCATAAGAGCAATTACATTGATTACTTAACTTTTCATCTCTGGATAAAAAACTGGAGCTGGTATGATGCAAAAAATTATGAAGCTACATTCGACTCAGCTAAAATAAAAGCTGTCAACTATATAAATCAGCACATACAACTGGCAGAAACATTAAACAAACCTATTACTCTTGAAGAGTTTGGGATAGCCCGAGATTTAGAAAACTATTCAACATCATCTTCAACTACTGCAAGAGATAATTATTTTAAAACAGTTTTTAGTTTGGTTTATGACAGTGCCTTGGGTGGTACTCCAATTGCTGGGACTAACTTTTGGACTTGGGGAGGATATGGCAGGGCGCAACATAATGATTTTATCTGGAGAAAGGGAGATTCTTTTTTGGGTGATCCGCCACAAGAACCTCAAGGACTTAATTCAGTTTTTGATACTGATTCTTCAACTCTAAGTATAATTAAATATTATGCAGAAAAAATGAACTTAATGAATGCAATTAATTTGAATAAAAACTAAGATGAGTATAACTGATGATTTATTAACTTCATAAATGTTTATCACTATGATAAAACGAATACGACTATATCAATCAAAATCAATACACAAAACAAAAATCTCTATGCAAATTGGTGGCACTATTTATGATTTTTTAACATTTACCATTTCAGGCGGAAAATAAAATGCATTTAAGTTACATTGACATTTCAATTATTCTTGTTTACCTATTTTCAACAGTTTTATTAGGCGTTTACCTTTCAAAAAAAGCCTCCAAGAATATTAATCATTATTTTTTGGGCGGTAACACAATTAAGTGGTGGTTCCTTGGTGTATCAGATGCTTCGGGAATGTTTGACATTGCGGGTACGATGCTGCTTGTTTACTGGCTCTCGGTTTATGGATTAAAAAGTATTTGGCTCCCGTGGCTTTGGCCTGTGTTTAATCAGATTTTTTTAATGGTCTATCTATCACCCTGGCTTAGAAGATCAAATGTAATGACAGGCGCGGAGTGGATTAAAACTCGTTTTGGAACAGGCACGGGTGCGACACTTGCACATATCATAGTAGTAATATTTGCTTTGATAAGTGTTATAGGATTTTTATCATATGGATTTAAAGGTGTAGGAAAATTTGCTGCTGCATTTCTTCCACCATTGGTGGCAGATCCTCAAACTTTACTTCAATATCCACAGATAAACGCAAATCTTTACGCACTAATTCTTATGGCAGTAACAACACTCTATGTAGTTAAAGGTGGAATGTTCAGCGTAGTGTTCACAGAAGTTATCCAATATACGATCTTAACAATTTCTTCTATTGCAATAGGAATTATTGCAATGTATCATGTTTCACCGGAAATGATCAGAAGTGTGATTCCTGATGGATGGACGAGTCTTTTCTTTGGCAGTAATTTAAATTTGGATTGGTCAACTGTTAGTTCGTCAATAGCAACAAAAGTAACATCATTTAACCAATGGATTGAAACAGATGGATACTCTATGTTCGGATTATTCTTTGGGATGATGTTATTTAAAGGATTTTTTGTAGCGTCTGCTGGTCCCGCACCAAATTATGATATGCAAAGAATTCTTTCAACACGCAGCCCAGTTGAAGCAGCTAAAATGAATTCACTGGTTAGTGTTGTACTAAATCCCGTACGTTACTTTTTAGTAACAGGCTTAACAGTACTTGCCCTTACAAATTTTGATGCCTTGTATAAAAGCTCAATCACAACTCCAGATTTTGAAGCAATCTTACCTGAAGTTTTAAGTAAATATGTTCCGGTTGGTTTGCTTGGATTATTGATGACTGGATTTATTGCTGCATTTATGAGCAACTTTGCCGCGACTGTTAATGCAGCTCCCGCTTATATTGTTAATGATATTTATAAACGATATATCAACCCAAATGCAGAACCTAAAAAGTACGTTACCATGAGTTATATAGCTTCTGTTGCTGTTGTTATTGTTGGGATTACAATTGGATTTTTTGTTGAATCTCTTAATCAAATTGTACTTTGGATTGTTGCTTCTCTTTGGGGAAGCTATACTGCTGCGAACATTTTAAAATGGTATTGGTGGCGATTTAATGGATATGGATATTTTTGGGGAATGTTTTCCGGAATTCTTACATCATTAGTTTTAACTTTATTGGATAAACTAAATGTAATTCCTTTCTTAGATAATTTTCCTCTTCAGCATAATCCAAGTATGAATTCATTTCCAATCATTTTTTTAGTATCTATAATTGCATGCTTTGTCGGTACTCTTAAAACAAAACCAGAGAGTGATGAAGTTCTGATGAAGTTTTATCGTATCGTAAAACCTTGGGGATTTTGGAAACCTGTTCTAAAGAAAGTACTGGCAGTTGATCCAAATTTTGTACCTAATAAAAATTTTAAAAAAGATATGTTTAATATCTTAGTTGGTATTACCTGGCAAATCACTCTAATGGTAACACCTGTATTTTTAGTTATTAGAGAATATAATTCACTTATAATTGCTTTAGTTGTATTAGTAGTAACCTCTACTATACTAAAATTAAATTGGTGGAATAAATTGGAAAGTTCCTATGGCTTAAAATCAACAGATGAAAATTTTGCGGTAAAAGAGCCGGAAACAGTATTGGTTGGGAAAATAAATGACTAAAACTGAATTTGATAAAAAAGTCAAAGCACTTTTCGCAGAACATAATAAACTAATTAGACGCAAAAACGTTAAGCTTAAAAAAAGTAATGGAATATATTTTCGTTATAAAAATCCAATTATAACTGCAGAACACACACCGCTTACCTGGAGATACGATTTTAATTATAAATCTAATCCTTATTTAATGGAAAGACTTGGTATTAACTGTACCTTTAATTCCGGTGCAATCGAAGTTGATGGAAAAATTTTACTCGGTGTAAGAGTTGAAGGTAATGACAGAAAATCATTCTTTGCAATTGCTGAATCAAAAAATGGAATTGATAATTTTAAATTTTGGGATTATCCAATAACCATACCTCAAACCGATGAACCAGATACTAATGTTTATGATATTCGTTTAGTTAAACACGAAGACGGCTGGTACTACGGTTTATTTTGTACAGAAAGAAAAGATCCGCAAGGTCCTGCAAGCGATACTTCTTCAGCAGTTGCCCAATGCGGCATTGTGCGAACAAAAGATTTTATTAAATGGAAAAGATTAGCTGATTTAAAATCTAAATCACCGCAGCAAAGAAATGTTGTTCTTCATCCTGAATTTATTGATGGCAAATACGCATTTTACACAAGACCACAAGATGGATTTATTGATGCGGGAAGCGGAGGTGGAATTGGTTGGGGTCTTTCAGAATCAATTGAAAATGCTGTGATTGATAATGAAACGATTGTTGATGACAGAGTTTATCATACAATTAAAGAAGCGAAAAACGGATTAGGACCATCGCCTATTAAAACTGAAAAAGGCTGGCTGCAGCTTGCTCACGGTGTTAGAAATACTGCTGCAGGTTTGCGTTATGTTTTATATTTATTGCTAACTGATCTTAAAGAACCGAATAAAGTTATCGCAAAGCCAGGCGGACATTTTATCGCTCCACAAGATGATGAAAGAGTTGGAGATGTTTCCAATGTGGTTTTCAGTTGCGGCTGGGTAAAAAGGAATAATGGACAAGTTTTAATTTATTATGCTTCATCAGACACAAGGATGCACGTTGCAGAAACAACGGTTGATAAACTTTTGGATTACGTTCTTAATACTCCCGAAGATGGATTACGAAGCGCCACTTGTGTTGAGCAAAGGAAAAAACTTATAAAAAAGAATTTAAAAATTTTGGGCACTTAGTTCTTTTCATATCTCTGTCTCCTTATGCCATACAGCTTAATAAGTTGTGTGGCATTTTTATTAAATCTCTTTTGCTGTATTTCTCCAATGCTCAATAAACTTATCAAAACTTTCTTTTTCTTTTTTGTAACTGGAATTATTAGAAATTGGAAGACTCCCACCATCCAACATTTTTATGCAATTCATTAATGCCCTACTTGTATGATATGTACATTTCCAGATTGTGGATTTTGGTTCAGTTGCATAAAAAGGTTCTTTTTCAAGGCTGCCCCAATACCAATCACCGTGTTCGTGATCGATTAAATATTTTTTTATGTACTCCCATTGTTTAAGAAATAACTCAAAATATTTTTCTTCGTTTGGGAAAATTTTTGAGAAAAGAAGAAGTGCATTTAATCCCTCAGCTTGTGACCACCAGACTTTTGTATCTTTTATTATTTCGCACTTGCCATTTTCTTCAAAGTAATAACCTTCATCAAAAAAACCACCGTTATTTTTATCCCATCCATTTTCAATTGCATGATCAATCATTTTTTTTGCAACAGATAAAGTCTTTATATCATTTTCAAGTCCAAGTGCATAAGAAGCTTCAAGCATTAAAAAAGCTGTTTCATAATTATGCCCAAATGAAACATGATCTAATCCATAACTATTTTCTCTAATTTCTTTAGAAGAATTTCTAAACGAAACAGGATTCCATTCACGATCAAAGAAAAGAATAAGATATCCATCCTTAGTTGTTATAATATCTCTGATTAAAAAAAGAATATTTTTTAATTTTGCTTCTAATTCGGGAGATTTCCAGACATTAAAAAACTCAGTATAAGCCTCGAGTAAATGTATCGATGAATTCTGATCTTTAAACCCAACTTCATTTGAATCGACAGCGTTTGTTTTATGGTTAGAATTTTTATCAAATGGTTCTCCTTCTCTAGTTAAAAATTGGAAATAACCATTATAAACTTTATCTGAAGAAAAATTTTCAATCCATTCAAAACAATCCTTTGCAAGACTCAAAACATTTTCATCTTTTGTTATTTCGTAGAGAGCCGCGAGACCATAGACTGCAAATGTATTTCCATAAGTTCTTTTCTCCTCAAAGTAACCGAGGTAATCCGAAGGGTTTCCTTCACGATTTCGCATTGCATAAAATCCCCCGTATTTTTCATCCCACATTTTATCTTTAAGAAATTTGAAACCGTGATAAGCGTAATCTTTAAAAGTATTCTCGCCAAAAAAATGAGATACTTTTGATAAAGCCCACACATGCCGTGCTTGTGTAACAATCATCTTATCCTGCTCGGGTAGAATTTTAAAATCGTAACTAAGATTTGAAAAATATCCACCGAATTTTTTATCCAGCGATAACGGATACCATTTGGGTAAAATTTGTTTTTCAAGATTGAAAAGAAGTTCGTTTGCAATTATTTGTGATTTCATATGTTTTATAATTTAGTTCAGAAAAATATTTATTAATTATCGGGCAAAGTATCAAATAGACTTAAATTTTAAAATCACTCTTTCAATAATTATGCTATCCAATAACGAAACTAAATCAAGGGATTTTTAGAATACATTTTTATAATAATAACAAGGTTTTATCATTTTAATATAAAGTGCAATCAATACTTTTTGTACCGGTCATAAATTAACCTCAAAATAATCTTTGAAACAAATAATGAAATATGTAGATAACACATAAACTGATTGGAATGGAATTTGTCATCTTAACTAATTGCTATGGACTGAATAAACCTTATAAACAATAAAATACAATTATGAGCAACGGTTTTTTTGACGACGAAAAAAAAGAGTATGTAATAAATCGCCCTGATACTCCATTGCCTTGGATAAACTATCTTGGCACTGATGGATTTTACGGAATAATTTCAAATACTGCGGGCGGCTATTCTTTTTATCAGGATGCAAGGTTAAGAAGGCTTACTCGCTATCGTTATAATAACATTCCAATGGATAGCAATGGGCGATATCTTTATATAAAAGATGGCGATGAAGTCTGGAATCCGATGTGGAAACCAATGCAGAGTAAATTGGATAAGTATGAGTGCAGGCATGGATTAGGCTATACTAAAATCACCGGAATTAAAAATGAACTGGAAGTTTCAACATTATTCTTTGTTCCGTTGACATCAAGAAATGAAGTTTGGCATTGTGAAATAATAAATCATTCTGTTAGAACTAAAAAAATTACAGTATGGAGTTATATCGAATGGTGCTTGTGGGAAGCAAATGATGATATGACAAACTTCCAAAGAAATTATTCCACAGGCCAAGTTGAAGTTGAAGATAGAAATATTTTTCACATAACGGAATATAGAGAGCGAAGAAATCATTATGGATATTTTGCTGCCAGTGAAAACATAACCGGATTTGATACAAGCAGAGATGCTTTTGTTGGTGTTCATAATGGATTAGATTCTCCCAAAGCAATAATGAAGGGAAAATGTACAAACAGTATAGCTTATGGTTGGCTGCCAATTGGCGTGCACCAGTTTGATATGGAACTTAAACCGGGTGAAATGAAAGATATTAATTTCATTCTTGGTTATGCTGAGAATGCTGATGATAAGAAATTTTTGGAGAATGGCAGAATTAGAAAAGATGAATTTGAAAAAGCAAAATTAAAATATCTTAAGACATCAAATATAATTTCTGCATTTAATGATCTAAAAAATTATTGGACAGAAATTCTTTCATCTTACCATACTCAATCCCCCGATAAAATTGTTAATAGAATGGCAAATATCTGGAACCAATATCAATGTATGGTTACTTTCAATTTATCTCGCTCTGCTTCTCTGTTTGAATCTGGAATTGGTAGAGGAATGGGTTATAGAGACAGCAATCAGGATATTCTTGGATTTGTTCATATCATTCCTTCTCGCGCGAGACAAAGAATTTTGGATCTTGCCGCGACGCAGCTTTCTGACGGAACTTGTTTTCACCAGTATCAACCGCTTACTAAAAAAGGTAATGCAGATATTGGCGGCGGATTTAATGATGATCCTCTTTGGTTAATTTTATCTACTACTGCCTACATAAAAGAAACTGGAGATATAAGTATTTTAAAAGAAAAAACAGTATTTGCGGATATAAATAATTCTGAATCAACTCTCTTAGATCATTTACATATTTCTATCTATTATACTTTAAATAATTTAGGTCCGCACGGTTTACCATTAATTGGGCACGCTGATTGGAATGATTGTTTAAATCTAAATTGTTTTTCAACAACACCGGGAGAAAGTTTTCAACTTGCTGGGCATATTGAAAACGATAAAGTAGCTGAATCAGTTATGATTGCTGGTTTGTTTTGCAAAGCTTGCGATGAGATGGTTGAGTTATTAAAATTTATTGGAGCCGCAGGACGTATTGACGAATATGTTATGCATTCGCAAAAGATGAAGCAAACAATTTTGGATTACGGATGGGATGGTGAATGGTTCATTAGAGCGTATGACTTTTTTGGAAATAAAATAGGTTCAAAAGAAAATGATGAAGGAAAAATTTTTATTGAAAGCCAGGGTTGGTGTATTATTGGAGGAGTTGGATCGGAAAACGGATATGCAAAAAAATCATTAGATAGTGTTAAAAAATATTTATCAACGGATGATGGAATTATTCTTCAACAACCCGCTTACTCACAATATTATGTTCACCTTGGAGAATTAAGTTCATATCCGCCTGGCTATAAAGAGAACGCCGGAATTTTTACACATAACAATACGTGGATACAAATCTCAGAAACTCTTGTCGGTCATGGTGAACAAGCAATGTTCTATTATAAAAGTATTTGTCCAGCCAATAAAGAAAATCAAATAGATATTTATCGATGTGAACCCTATGTTTACAGCCAAATGACTGCTGGCAGAGATGCACCAACTCCTGGGGAAGGGAAAAATTCATGGTTAACAGGAACAGCGGCTTGGTCATTCGTCTCGCTTTCACAATTCATACTTGGTGTTCGAGCTGATTATGATGGATTAATCGTTGATCCGTGCATTCCTAAAGATTGGAAAGAATTTAAAGTAGTACGTAAGTTCAGAAATAATAATTATAATATTTCCATTACAAATCCTAAATCAGTAAATAAAGGTGTTAAGAAAATATTGGTTGATGGAATTGAGTTGTCAGGAAACAAAATTCCTTTTAAGGCAGATGGGAAAGAACATTTTGTTATTGTGGAGTTGGGCTAAATTTATTTTAATTAGCAAATCATTTATTTAAGAATGAAGTAAGTAAAATGATAAAACAATTTTCTGTTAAAGCAATCACAAAAATATTTCTGCATTCTTTCATACTTCTGATTTTATTAGTCGGATGTTCAACTGGAGTTTTTGTTAATTATATAACCACTAATAAAGATAAACTTATGGATGGTGATAAGGAATTAAGATTCGTTTCATTTAACACACCCAATCTGCATTATATCGAAGATTACCTTGCTTTCGATTCGTCAAATCCCTGGCGGCTGCCGGATGAGTTTGAAATAAGAGATGCGCTTACAACAATCAAAGAGCTTGGTGGCAAAGTAACAAGAATGTATGTTCTGTCAGTTCGTAAACAAGGTGAGTCAAAAAAAATTATCCGTCATGTTTTAGCTCCTGGAGTTTTTAATGAAGAAGCTTTCCGTTCTCTCGATAAAGTAATGCAAATTGCAAATGAAGTTGGAGTGCGAGTAATTCTTCCTCTTGTTGATAATTGGTGGTGGTGGGGAGGACCCGCAGAGTATGCCGCTTTCCGTAATAAAACAAAAGAAGAGTTTTGGACTGATCCGCAATTAATTTCTGATTTTAAAAAGACTATTGATTTTATCGTTAACAGAAAAAATACTTTTACCGGCATTTTATATAAAGAAGATAAAGCTCTATTAGGTTGGGAAACTGGTAATGAATTGCAATGTCCATTCCAGTGGACTTCTGAAATCGCCGAATACATAAAAAGTTTGGACAAAAATCATGTTGTTATTGAAGGAACGCACGCACAAATTTTATCTGATCAATCTATTAATGATCCTAACATAGATGTTCTTTCCACGCACCATTATTCCCCTGTCGATGAAGCAATAAAAAGTATTTTAAAGAACAAAGAACTATCAAAAAATAAAAAGCCATACTTTGTTGGTGAGTTTGGATTGACCACACCAGCAAATATAAAAGCCATAGTTGATACTGCAATAAACCATGATGTTTCAGGAATAATGATTTGGAGCTTGCGCTTTCATAATCGTGACGGCGGATTTTATATGCACAGAGAAAACAATGGGAATGGTCCATTCAGATTTTCGGGATTTCAGTCCGGCGAAGTTTATAATGAAAAAGAAATTATTAATTTTTTACGAACGAAAGCTTTTGAAGTAAATAATCAGCTAGTACCCAAAATAAAAATTCCTGATGCGCCAAAACTTTTGGACATAAAAGATATTTATAACATTTCATGGCAAGGTTCGGTTGGAGCATCATCATATAAATTACAAAGAAGAGAATCGAATAGTAATAATTGGATTACACTATCTGATAAAATTGTAGATGCCGATGCTGCATACAAACCACTTTTTATGGATGAAGCAACAGAGATTAACAAAGAATATTTTTATCGGGTATTTGCTCAGAATGAAAGCGGAATATCTGATCCTTCAAATGAAGTTGGACCGGTAAAAGTAAGTTTCCATAGAATTGTTGATGAGCTTGAAGACACAAGTAAAATATTTTCTAAAGCTGGAATTATTGAACAAATAAAGTTTAAAGAAATTTACCAGGTTAAAGAAGATAACAGCAGAATGGCTGTTAATGCTGGTTCGTCAGTTGTTTATAAAGTGCCCGAAAGTATAACATCCTTTAAAGTTTTTGCATTTGCAAGAACATCAGTTTGTGGAATCACTTTGCTAGCTGCGGATTCATTAAATAATTTTACAGAACTTAATACAAAACTGGAATCATTTCCGCCATTTAAAAATGTTTACGGGTTTTTAATTCCGGTTACAATTACTTGCGAGGAATTTCCGATGAACACAAAGTATGTTAAGATATTGTTCAATGAAGAATCTCAATTAAGCAAGACTGAAATTGATTATTCCGGAAAATAAAAAATAAAACAGCGGTGATATAAATGAATATCTTAGCACTATTTATTTCATTAATAACTTTTATTAATCCAAGTGAAAAAACCATGATAGAAATTCCATCAATCTTTTCTGATAATATGGTACTTCAGCAAAAATCCGATGTGAACTTTTGGGGTAGAGCAAAATCAGATTTAAAAGTTAACATAACCGGAAGCTGGGGAAATACTGCAAACACTATCGTAAAATCGGATGGTACATTTATCGTTAAGTTAAAAACTCCAACAGCTGGCGGACCTTATCAGGTCTATCTTCAAATAGGAGACACAACAATAATTTACAAAAATGTTTTGATTGGAGAAGTTTGGATTTGTTCCGGTCAATCAAATATGGAAATGCCTTTAATGGGCTGGCCTCCAACTAATTTGGTTTCGAACTCCGATCAAGAAATTAAAAATGCTGCTAATGATAACATTAGATTATTTACAGTTGCCAGAGCTGTATCAAATAAAAAAGAGTTTAATTGTACCGGTTCCTGGGATGAACTAAATTCCCAAAGTGCGGCAGATTTTAGTGCAACTGCTTATTTCTTTGGGAAAAAATTGTATGATGAGTTAAAAATTCCTATTGGATTAATTCATAGTAGTTGGGGCGGCACACCTGCCGAAGCCTGGACTAGCAATGATTATCTTAAAACCCTTGGCGACTTTGATAAGATTCTTAATGATATAAAAAACAGCCAGGACGAATTGGAACTTTATAAAGAATGGCTTTCAAATCATCCTATAATTGATTTGAGCAATAATAAATCGGAATCAAAATGGGAAAATCTTTCTTTCAAAGACGACGAATGTTCAACAGTTAATTTCAATGATAATAATTGGGAAGAAATGAATCTTCCAACCCAATGGGAATCAACTGAAGTTAGAAATTTTGATGGTGTAATTTGGTTCAGAAAGAAAATTGAAATTCCAGAAGTGTGGAAAGACCAGGAACTCATTCTTAATCTCGGACCGATTGATGATATGGATAGGACTTTTGTTAATGGTAAATTAGTTGGAGCTTATGAGAAAGATGGATTCTGGCAGAAGGATCGTATTTATAATATTCCGAAAGAACTTGTTCAATCAAACAAATTAGTAATTGCTGTTAGAGTTTTGGATAATCAAGGTGGCGGTGGAATTTGGGGAACTAAAGAGAAGCTTAATATCCATCAAATAAATTCTGATGAACAAATTTCTCTCGCAGGGAGTTGGAAGTATTTACCAGTCGCAGAATTTCGTGAACAAAAATTTTATGTGTTTAGTGCCGATAAAAATGATTATTATCAAAGACCAAAAATGACTGTTGAGATTTCTGCATATACGCCAACTACTTTATACAATGCAATGATTCATCCTCTGATTCCTTTTAACATTAAAGGCGCAATTTGGTATCAGGGAGAATCCAATGCAGGAAATCCCAAACAGTATAAAAAATTATTTTCAATAATGATTAAAAATTGGAGAGATGATTGGCAGCTAGGCAATTTTCCGTTTTATTATGTTCAAATTGCTCCTTACAATTATGGTGATCAAACGCATTCGGAATTTTTAAGAGAAGCACAATTAAAAACTTTATCAGTACCGAAAACAGGAATGGCTGTAACGCTTGATATTGGTGAACCGCAAAACATTCATCCTGCAAATAAAAAAGATGTTGGAGAAAGATTGGCATTGTTAGCTTTGGCTAAAACTTACAGTGAAAAAAATAATTATTCCGGTCCGGTTTATAAATCTATGAAAATTCAAAAAGATAAAATCACTTTATCGTTTGATTATGCAAAGAGCGGACTTGTAATTAAAGAATTAAACGGAGAAAATAATTTTCTGATTGCAGGTAAAGATAAAATATTTAAAACAGCCAAAGTGAAAATTGAAAAAAATAAATTAATTGTTTTTAGTGATGAAATAAAAAATCCTGTTGCTGTCAGATATGCTTTTACAAATACCTCTGAAGCTACATTGTTTAATAAAGATGGACTTCCAGCTTCTTCATTTAGAACTGATGATTGGGAATATTAAGATAAATGTAAATAAAAAATTTTTAGGTAATAAAATGAAAAAAATATTATTAGCTGCAATCCTATTTTCAGTAATTCCTTTTACTAATATTAGTTTGAGTCAGGAAATAAGTAACAATGGATTTACAATTATTCGCCAATGGTGGAATGCTCAATTTCCTGCGCAAGAAAAATATACCGAGAATGCAAAACAGCTCCAGCTAATTAAAGTTAGCGGATCCAAATTTGTAAAAGCTGATGGTGATACAATCCTCTTTCGAGGAGTATCTATTGCCGATCCTGATAAAATTGAATTTCAAGGTCATTGGGATAAGCAATTATTTGAACGAGTAAAAAATCTTGGGGCTACATTGGTTAGAATACCTGTTCATCCTATTGCGTGGAGAACCCGTACACCTGAAAAATATCTACATCTGCTTGATCAAGCAGTTAAATGGGCGACTGAATTAAATCTGTATGTAATAATAGATTGGCATTCAATAGGAAATCTAAAGACAGGTTTATTCCAGGATCCAATGTACATTACTTCCTACACCGAGACGTTAAATTTTTGGCAAATGATAGCTAAGCATTTTTCGGGTCACAATACAGTTGCATTTTATGAATTGTTCAATGAACCCACAACTTATAGAGAAGAACTTGGAAGTATCACCTGGGATGAATGGCGGAAGATGAATGAAGATATGATACGAGTGATAAGAGCTTTTGATAAAGAAACAATTCCCCTTGTAGCAGGGTTTGATTGGGCATACGATTTAACGCCACTAAATTTTGATCCGGTTAATGCAACAGGAATCGGATATGTAACGCATCCATACGGACACAAACGGACCCCACCATACGAACCAAAGTGGGAGGAAAATTTTGGATTTGCTTCAGCGCAATTTCCAGTTTTTGCAACAGAATTTGGATTCACTTTGGGGGATATTTCAACTAAAGATAATATTGAATACGGTAAGGCTATTATTAACTATCTTGAGAATAAAGGAATAAGCTGGTCCTGGTGGGTTTATGATCCCGATTGGTATCCGCAAATGATTAAAGCTTGGGATAGTGATGAATTAACCGATAATGGAAAATTTTTTAAAGATTCAGTTGATGGTAAATTTAAGGAAAAGAAGGTGAAATAATTTTTATAATGAATCAATACTTCAAAATATTTTTAATATTAGGATTAGTTGTATTACTTCATCCAAAATTATGGGGGCAGTTTGAAGATCAATTCAACTCACAGATGATTTATGATTCGACAGGAATTAATGGCTGGAACTATTTTACTGGTGATGGAAATGCCAAGATGAGTTTTACTTCCAATGGAGATGGATATGCAAAAATATCTGTTGATGCAACCAAAGATAGAGAAGGTAGTTGGTGGGCATTAATTAAAAGATGCATTTCTAATAATTCGGATTTAACTCAATTTAATAATCCCCAAATTGAATTTAGAATTGAAGCAAGAATTAAAGTTAGTGATGCACCCAAGAGAATTAATCTTTCTTTAAACACACAACGAACAACTGATTTTCATACTAACCTTATGGAGTTTGATATTCCCGATACGAACAACTGGCATATCATAAGTATGACCACAAAAAATTTTGATGTAAGACCGGGTGACAAAGTCTTTGCTCAACTTGCTTTAATGGATTGGGGTTTAAAAAAGTACCAAGTTTATTTGGATTATTTCAAAGTTGATATTGTTAATATCAATTCTGTCCTTTCAGATGAAGGCGTTCAAGTTCCATATCATCCGCCTGTAAAATCTCCTGATGATTTTACAATTCATTTACCCGTTCAGCAAGATGCTACAATTGATCTAAGATATCCCGAAATGAATTTTAATAATTGGTCATCACAAGATAAAAACAACCATACAGTACTTTTATCTGTAAGTGGGAATCAATATGTAATATTAAAGTGGGATCCAGCCCAATTCAAAGGAGTGAAAGTAATTGGATCAGGATTGCTGGAACTAACTACATTTTCTCTTGAGCGATCTCCTGAATATGAAAAAGATTTTGGAATGATTAGAGTTTCGGAGATTATTGGTGGAGAACAAAATTGGGATCAGAGAAATGTTACTTATAATAATTTTTGTGCCGGGCGAGATTTAGATAATGTAATTAACTCACAAATGATTATTGATATTGATGTAAATGAAGAACACGGTGCTAAAAACTTTATCACAATTTCAAATCCTGTTCTGCAAAGAATGATTGAAGGTAAAACTTTTGGTCTGGTAATCCGTCCTCTCGGTGCGTTAAAAGCCTCATTTTACTCAATGGAAAATAATAATGAAAAAGTAATAGCAAAGTTACATTTCAATATTAAAAAATCTATTTCCGGATCTGATTGAAATAAATATATCCATAAATATTCTTGAGCATAATCATAGTCAAAATAACGTGCATAACATTTTAAACTAAAGAAAGAAAATGTTTTGAAAGTTTTATTTATCGGCGGAACAGGAAACATCAGCACAGCGGTAAGCAAATTATGCGTTGAGCATGGTATTGATCTTTATCTTTTGAATCGTGGGAAACGTAAAGTTGAAATTAAAGGTGCAAAAAAAATTATTGCTGATGTTTCAAGTATTGATCAGTTATCGAATGCTCTTAAAAAACATAATTGGGATGTGGTTGTAAACTGGATTGCATTTACCCCCGAAGATATTGAAAGAGATTTGAATTTATTCCGCAACAAAACAAAACAATACATTTTTATCAGTTCCGCATCCGCTTATCAAAAGCCGCCATCTTATCCAATTATAACGGAATCAACACCGCTTTCAAATCCATTTTGGGATTACTCACAAAATAAAATTGCCTGCGAAGAAAAATTAAATTATGCTTTTCGAGATGAGGGATTCCCTATAACAATTGTTCGTCCTTCACATACTTATGATACTGTTATTCCGGTTGCAATCGGAGGTTGGACTGAATATACAATTATCGACAGAATGAAAAAGGGAAAGAAAGTTATCGTTCACGGTGATGGTACTTCATTGTGGACCATTACTCATTCAGAAGATTTTGCAAAAGGATTTGTCGGTCTTTTAAACAATCAACAAGCTATTGGGAATGCCTTTCATATTACATCTGATGAGGTCCTCACGTGGAACCAAATCTATCAAGCCGTATCGGATGCAGTTGGAGTTACCCCAAATATTGTTCACATTGCTTCAGACTTTATATCAAAATTTAATAAAGATCTTTTGGGAAGTTTAATCGGAGATAAAGCGCACAGTGCAATTTTTGATAATACTAAAATCAAAATGTTCGTGCCAGATTTCAAAGCAGTCATCCCATTTAAACAGGGAATAAAAAGAACTTTAAATTGGTTCCAGGCAAATCCTGCAAGACAAATTATCAAAAAAGAAACGAATGTATTGATGGATAGAATAATTAAGGCATACGAGGGAAAGCACAACTAATCTTGTTTTGTTAGATTAAGTTTTTTTAGTTGTATTTGCATTGAAAAATTATCTTTTAAAGTTATATAAAATAATTTCATTTTATAGGTCAAACTATGGAATCTAAAGTCTGTAAATTATTATTGCGAAGAATCAGAATCGCCTTTGTTTTTCAGATCCTTATTTTCATTGCGTTTTGCAATTGTATTATCAAACCTCAGGTTCTTGGTGAACAAATAGATATCAGCCAGGATTTTCAGAAATTTGAACAGGTTTACTTTATTGGTAATCAGGTTGTTAAGTTTGATCCGATAACAGGTGAAGGAATAATTAAATGGAATAGGTATAAAAGACTTGCAGGCTATTCATTTAATAAAATTGATTTATCCTTTGCACCTGTAACAAAAACAGATGAATTTCCGGATACAGAATATGATGAAAATCCGGAATTACCTTTTTCAATAAATTTTATCAGTCCAAGGACCATTCGTTTACGTTTTTCAACACGTTCTTTTCCCATAACTGATCCTCCATCCATTATGTTTGCTGGTAAACTTAATAAAGATAGTTCTTGGAAAGCTGAACAAACAGATGAGTTGATAAGATATAAAAGTGAATATGGTGAGATAAGAATAATCAAAGATCCATTTCATATAGAATTTTATGATAAAAATGGAAAGCTACTGACACGAACCCAAAATCTTGGTGATCCAAAAACATTTTCCAATCCAATTCCGTTTTCATTTGTAAGACGTGCAAAAGATTTTGGAAGAAGCACTGCAGCAAGTTTTCAATTAACTTATAATGAAAAAATTTTTGGATGCGGCGAATCCTTTACACGTTTAAATAAACGAGGACAAAAAATAATTTTATGCTTAGGTGACGGAATGGGTGTACAGAGCCAGCGTATGTATAAATCTGTGCCATTCTTTCTAAGCAGCAACGGTTATGGAATGTTTGTTCATACAAGTTCGCCTGTAACCTTTGATTTTGGTAATTCCTTTGATCAGTCCAATGTTATTTATACTGGTGACGAAGTGATGGATATATTTGTTTTTCTTGGTGAACCAAAAGATATTCTTTCCGAGTACACAAGTATAACCGGCAAGAGTCCAGTTCCACCGTTGTGGTCTTTTGGTTTATGGATGAGCCGCATTACATATAAATCCGAAGAGGAAGTACGTGAAGTTGCTTTAAAACTTCGCGAAGATAAAATTCCTTGTGATGTTCTACATCTTGATACCGGCTAGTTTGAAACTGATTGGCAGTGCGATTATAAATTTTCTAAATCCCGTTTTAACAATCCTTTAAAGATGATCTCAGATTTAAAAGATCAGGGATTTAGAATAAGCCTCTGGCAGCTTCCATATTTCACAAGCAAGAATTCTTTGTACAATAAAATTGTTAGTTCTGGTTACAATATACGTAATGAAGCCGGAACTTTGCCTTATGAAGATGCAGTTCTGGATTTCAGTAATCCGGAATGCGTAAAATGGTATCAGAGCTTGCTGGCCGATTTGTTGAAGATGGGAGTTGGCGCAATCAAAGTAGATTTTGGTGAAGATGCACCGATGCATGGAATTTACGCTTCGGGTAGAACTGGTTTTTATGAACATAATCTTTACCCATTGCGATACAATAAAGCCGCAGCGGAAATTACAAAAGAAATTACCGGTGAATCTATAATTTGGGCAAGAAGCGCGTGGGCAGGCAGTCAGCGTTATCCTTTACATTGGGGCGGTGATGCAGAAAATACATATTCTGCAATGGCAGCAACACTTCGCGGCGGTTTATCATTAGGATTATCAGGATTTACATATTGGAGTCATGATGTTGGAGGTTTTGTTGATAAACCTTCTATCGATTTATACAGAAGATGGCTTGCATTCGGAGTTCTAACATCGCACACAAGATGTCATGGTGCAACACCGCGCGAACCATGGACTTTTGGTGAAGCATTTGAAAATGATTTTCGAAAAATGGTTGACTTAAAATATACCTTAATGCCATACATCTATGCACAAGCAAAATATTCTTCCGAACATGGTTTTCCGATGCTGCGTACACTTTTCTTTGAATTTCCTGATGACATAACTTCCTGGTCGATTGAGGATGAATATATGTTTGGTTCCGATTTTCTTGTGGCACCTTTATTTGAAAAAGCCACAAATCGAAATGTCTATCTTCCCAAAGGTTTGTGGATAGATTATCAAACAAGAAAAGTATACAGCGGCGGGCAGTGGTATAAAGTGGATGCGGGAGAAATTCCCATAATTTTACTTGTAAAGAATAATTCTGTAATACCGCACATTAAACTTGCACAAAGCACTACGGAAATGGATTGGAATAATATTGAATTACGTGTTTTTAGCACTGATAAATCTTCTGCACTGGGATTAATTACATTACCTGAATCAGAATTAAAATCTATTAAACTGGATTACACTTCAAATGGTTTTGAATTGAAAGATGATCCGTTTAATGGAAAAGTAAATTGGAAGATAATGTCTGTTGTAAATGAATAAATTGAATCGAAAAACTTAAATGAATTGTCAAATGTGTTTTTTTATTAATATAAAATAAAATTTAATTATTTAAATAATTTTTTTACAGAGAGGTTACTATGAAAAAATTAACAACACTCGTAGTTACTATTTTTATTTTTTTGGCGTCTTCCGTTTTCTCACAAGTTAAAAGCCTTGCAGAACTGCAAAAGGGGGTAAATTATATTGAAACAAAGGTCTATTCGGCTGAAGAAGATTCAAGAATTTTAAAATTATATGAAGGACTTCGTGTTGCCGATGTATCAGATGGAATGGATATGGTTGGATTGCCAGATGTCGGTTTAGTTGATCCTGCAATTCATGCTGATTGGAAAAATTCTGATTTGTCGCATCAGTTCAGGGGAATTGCCGTTACAGTAAGATATGTTCCGACGCAGAAGAAAGACAGACCAGAACCAAATGAAAAATTCAGTGACTGGGAAGGAAATTTTTATAATAAATATTCAAATGAAGCATTTGCAGAGATAATCAAACCAGGCACTGCAGTGATTATTGATGATGTGGAAGATAAAGACATTGGTTCAATAGGTTCTTACAACATACTTAATTGGTTCAAACTTGGAGCTGTTGGAGTTGTTACAGATGCTAGTTCCAGAGATACTGATGAGATTGAAATTGAAAAGGTTCCGCTTTATTTACGGAAAAAGGGAAGAGGCATTCGTCCCGGCAGGAATGAAATTGAATCTGTAAATCGCCCTGTTGTAATCGGGGGAGTGTTAGTTTGTCCCGGAGATATTGTTGTAGCTGATGGTGATGGTGTTATTGTGGTTCCAAGAGCGCAAGCTGAACAAGTAGCAATTTATTCCAGGCAGATTCTTGATAAGGATAAAGACGCAAGAAAAAATCTTTACAAAGAAGTTGGATTACCTGAGGACAAAACAGTTAAATAATTAATTGTATTAATAAATTTTTATATGGTTTTAGCATTATGAACAGAGTAAAATATGTTATCTCAAGAAAAATAAAATCATCATTTGTTTTTTTAATGATTTTATCGTTATCAACAAGTTGTAATAAACCTAATCAGAAATATTCAGTGAATGTTAATAAAGATAAAGATAGTCTGATTGCAGATATACAAAAAACTCTTGATGGTGATTTTAAATTATGGTATCCGTTCTGTATTGATACTGTTTATGGAGGTTACTTTAGTGACATAAATTATAAATGGCAACTTGAGGGTGAACAAAATAAAATGATCGTTTCTCAGGCAAGACATATTTGGTCTGCCTCCATAGCAGCAATGTATTATGGAGATAAAAATGAGTTTCTAAAAATTGCTGAACATGGTTTTAAATTTCTTAAAGATGATATGTGGGATAAAAAATATGGTGGATTTTATGATCTTGTAAAAAGAAATGGTGAAGTTGTAAAAGAAAATAGTCAGATAATTAAACGTGCATATGGAAATTCATTTGCCATATATGGGATTGCCGCATATTATAAAGCATCAGGAAATAGAGAAGCATTGGAACTTGCTAAACAAACTTTTTACTGGTTGGAAAAACATAGTTACGATTCTATAAATAAAGGTTACTTTCAATTTTTAACTCTTGAAGGAAATCCATTAAAAGAAGGCTATCAACAATATCCTCCCAAAGATCAAAACTCGTCTATTCATTTGCTTGAGTGTTTTACAGAATTATATAAAGTATGGCCTGATCCATTACTAAAAGAAAGATTAATTTCACTGCAGCATCTAATCAGAGATATCATCACCACAAATAAAGGTTATATGAATCTTTTCTTTACTGAAGATTGGATTCCAGTTTCTTATAGAGATTCAACATTTGAAAAGAGAGAAAAGAATTTTGATTTAGATCATGTTTCTTTTGGACACGATATTGAAACAGCATACTTGTTACTTGAAGTGAATGAAATTCTGGGAATTGAGAATGATTCCATCACTAATAAAAAAGCCAAACAGATGATTGATCATACAATAAAATATGGATGGGATGATCAATATGGTGGAATCTTTGATAGAGGTTATTATTTTAAAGATGAGAAAGAACCAAAAATAATTCAAAAGACAAAAGAATGGTGGGCTCAAGCAGAGGCATTAAATTCTCTTTTACTTATGTCCAAAATTTATCCGGATCAAAAAAAATATTATCAAAAATTTTGTGAACAATGGAATTATATAAAAACATATTTGATAGATCAGAAATTTGGTGGCTGGTATTGGGGCGGAATCGATCAGGTGCCTGAAAATAAATTTGTCAATAAAGGAAGCATCTGGAAAGTAAATTATCATACAACTCGTTCGTTAATTAATTGTTTGAAGATGCTAAAAAAATAATCATCAAATTGAAAATGTATTCATAAGAATCTTCTATAAAATATATTTTCAATACCGTATTGTGATTTTATTATTTCTTAAAAGGTTTATTAAATTGATAAAATAATAAGAACAAAAAATGGATAAATGTTTCTATATAATTTGCTAATATTCATTATGCTTAGTGGTACTATAATTGATAAAATTTATATCTATTGTAATGCAATTTTTTCAAATATAATACTGTGCAGCTATTTCGATTGATTATTCTTAATAAGAATTCTAAATTTCGGATGAATCTAACATTAAGTAGTATATATTTTTTCGGAGGAGTTTTATGCTAATTGATACTTGTTGGAAGAATAAAAATAATATTTGGCATTACTTAATTATAATAACTCTATTCCTCGCTGCTTAAACTTTTGTACTAGCCCAAACAACAACTCTAAAATCACGAATCCTAGATAAAACAACCAAAGAAGCACTGACTGGTGCAAACATAATAATTCAAGGAACCAGTTTAGGTGCTGCTGCAGATTTGGATGGAAGATTTATTATTAGAAATATTCCAATCGGCAAACAAACCTTAGTTATATCTTATATCGGTTACAACTCAATATCGGTTGAATTGAATGTCTTAGCTTCGGGAAACGAGGAAGTTGATTATTTTCTTGAACCAAAAACATTAGAGGGGGAAACCATAGTTATCACTGCTCAGGCTCAAGGACAGCTTTCTGCAATTAATCAGCAGCTTTCTTCAAATACAATTGCAAACATTGTTGCAAAAGATCGAATCAAAGAATTGCCTGATGTAAATGCTGCTGAAACCATTGGACGCTTGCCAGGTGTTTCAATTGAAAGATACGGTGGCGAAGCAACAAAAATTTCTATTCGAGGTTTATCACCCAAATACAATTTAATTACAGTGAATGGAGTTCGTATTCCATCAACCGGGGATTATGATAGAAGTGTTGATTTATCTTTAATCTCCAGCAACATGCTCGATGGAATAATTTTAAAGATAGCTAATACACCGGATATGGATGCTGATGTTATTGGTGGAACCGTTGATTTGAAGTTAAAAGAAGCCCCGGATAAGTTTACCTCAAATATATCTGCTCAATGGGGATATAATAAGCTTCAAAGTTATTATGGTAATTACAACTTTACAGGAAGTGTAAGTAACAGATTTTTTGATGGTGAATTGGGAGTAATAGCAAATCTTAATCTAGATAATTACGATCGTAGTGCTGATAAATTTAATGGAGAGTGGGCCGAAAGTAACGATCTAAATAACCAAACTGTTGTTATTCCTTCCAAACTAATACTGCGCGAAGAGACCGTAAATCGAGATCGAACTGGCGGTAGTTTATTCCTTGATTATCGTATTCCGGCTGGGAAATTAACTGCAAATGGTTTCTATAGCAGTCTTGCTTCTAAAAATTTAAATCGTATCAATTCCATGATCCTCAGCGCACCGGGTGAAAGTAACAGGCATTATTACGAAATGGAAGACAGAGGTGGCACCACATCTATTTTAACTGGCGCTTTGGGAATTGAACAGGATTTTAGCTGGATGCAATATGATTTTAGCGGTTCATTAACTGATACTAAAACTAATAATCCTAACGAGCGAACCTGGCGATTTAACCAGGAAGCAAATGCATTTAGTACTTATAATTTTCCTGCCGGTACAGATCCTAGAACGATTCCACAGTTCGCAAATATTGATACTGCATTAACTCGGTTTGCTGAAGTATGGATTTGGGATACAAATAGAAAAGAAAAAGAAGGATCAACACAATTTAATTTAAAATTTCCTGCAAGCTTTGGAGACGATATAAGTGGTGATTTTAAAGTCGGTGCAAAATTCCGTTGGATGAGTAGGAATAATGATGTGGAGTATCACGGAAGAAACGGAATACAATACGGTGGAAGTGGTAACGAAATGCTTAAAGCTCTGGATAGTGCTTATCCTGATTGGGGAGTAGACAGTCTTGTACAAGAAAATGGTTGGTTACCGATTTCAATTTTCTTGGATAATTATAACCGCTCTAATTTTTTGAATGGCGATTATGCACTTGGCTTTACTGTTAAGGAATCAATGTTAAATCAAGCGACAGATGTTTTATATGCTAACAATCTTATCCTTCGATATTCAATTAATTCATTAGGAAGTGATTATGACGGTGTAGAACATTATCAGGCTGCATATCTTATGGGCGAATTTAAATTCTGGAATATGTTTACATTAATTCCAGGTGTTCGGTTTGAAAATGAATACACAAGATATACTGGCTTTAGGTTTAGAGAAGTTTCAATAAATAATATGGAAGGACCTCCCGGCGACCTCGATACACTTACAGCCGTTCGTTCACATAATTTCTGGCTTCCTATGGTTCACTTGATTATTGAACCAACTGATTGGATGAAAATTCGTCTTGCAAGAACAGAAACATTAACAAGACCAGATTTTCTTCAGTTTACTCCTATTACAAGAATTAATTCCGGTCAGGATTATATCAGAGCAAATAATACAAAACTAAAGCCATCTGTCTCTACAAATTATGATATTGCTCTTTCAATTTATGAAAACAGCATTGGTTTGTTTAGTGTATCTGCATTTTACAAAGACATTAAAGATTTGATTTTTCAAACTAATTATAAATTCTTACGTGGTGTACCTATTCCTGATGGTACGAACATTCCTCAAAGTTGGCTGGGTTCCTTTCCTAATTCCGATATTTTTATTAACAATCCTAACAAAGCATATTATAAAGGATTTGAAATTGAGTGGCAGACGCATTTTTGGTATTTACCTTCATTCCTAAGTGGATTGGTGCTCAACCTGAATTACACAAACATTTCATCTGAAGTTAAAAAATGGATTCCTGAAATGATTCAGGATTCTTTAATTAGAAGAATTCCTCCTATTTGGAGGTACAGAGTTGTAGATAGTTCAAGAGTGCAAAGAATGCCTGATCAACCAAGACATATTTTTAATGTTACCATCGGATATGACTATGAAGGATTTTCAGCACGTTTGTCATTCCTTTTCCAAACTGATAAAGTATCATACATAGCAAACAAATCGCAGTTAGATGCCTTTACAAGCGATTATTCACGTTGGGACCTTACACTCCAACAAAAACTTGATTGGGGTATTCAGTTATTTGCTAACTTTACAAATTTAAATAGCAGGGCAGATAGAAGTAATATAGGTACTAGTCCTAGGACCATCGAGTACTACGGGTTTACTATGGACTTTGGTTTAAGGTACAATTTTCAATGACAATTAATGAAGTGTATTCAATGATATACTTATTTACTAACTAAAATAATCGGAGGATTATTTATGAAAATTAATTACGCGTTCTTATTGCTTGCGTTTATTGCATTTGTATTTAGTGGACAAGTGCAGATAACCAAGGCACAATTAGTAGAAAAAGTTGTGCAATGGGAAACCTCACCAGGATCGGGTACTCCTCTTAAAAATGTTTTAAGAGATGCCATTGCTACTGACACTTTAGCAGATGGCTCACATGCGCAAAATACTGTTTACAAACTTCTCAAAGGTGGCTATTACTGGAATGTTGATAAAATAGATAACTCCGGTTTTCATCTCCGTATAGAAGGTGAATTAGGTGACCCTAATGATCCTTACGGAAACCCACCTATAATCCAGAGAGTTTATAATGATGCTCAGGACTTTGTAGATAGTAAAATGATTGTAGGTAATGGTGATCTGACAATGAAAAATGTTTACATCATACATGCTGATGATCAAGGTGTACAAACTGCTTATCAACCACTTGAACTTTCTGGTAATGGCAAAAGATACACTTTTGATAATGTTATATTTGAAAGAGCAAATTTTGCAGTGGTTGCAGTTACAAACCCAAATAATGATATCTTTTTTACCAATTGTAAATTCAGAAATCTTATCGGTTTACCAAGTACACAACAGTGGGAAGGACGAGGTACTTCACTTTGGATTGATCAAGACACTGTAGTAGTTGAAAACTGTACTTTCTTTAATATTGAATTTACTCCATTCCAATTAGAAGGTGGAGCTGCAAATTACCTCCGAATGAATCATAACACATTTGTTAACACTGGTCGCCAAATGGCAATTGATGGGCAAAACTGGCGAGAAGCATATTTTGCCAATAACTTATTAATCAACCCATTCTGGCATGGTGAAGGCTATAGTGATTTATCTAATGCTAATCGTGATCCAAGAGCATATACCTCGGGTATTTGGAATATTAATAATCTGCCATCTAAATATGGACCTGAAGAAGGAAGAAGAATTTTATTAGCAAATACTGCAGCTTGGCGTGATCCTTTGTTTACAGCTTATTATGCTGATTCAATTCGTGCACAACCTTTTGCAAACCCTATTACGGTTGAGGATTATTTAAATGTATATGAACAAATGACCGCAGTAGATACAATGTGGTTAGCTAATCAACCAGGCTTGGGTACGTATTTTTCACAAAGTTTTGTTGTTGATAGTATGATCCAAAACATTAAAGATATTCGTGCAGGTGTAAATCCGGCTCATCCTTATTTCTATCGACTTCCTTTGGTAGACCCAAATGATCCCAATAGTGGAATTTGTAACGTATGCCCAAGTTGGCCATTACCAGAGAACTTTGCTTATACAGATGCAGTTCTAAAAACAAAGGGAACTGATGGTTTACCATTGGGAGATTTGAACTGGTTCCCAACTCAAAAAGCAACATTCGACGCTAACAAAGATGCTTACATTACTCAGTTACAAGCTTTAGCCGGTGTGCAATATTCCTACCCGGTTGTAGCATCTGCTGAAGCCGAAAATGCTACATTAGAGGGAACTTATGATGTAAAAAGCTTCCAAGGATTTTCTTATGTTCAAATGGATGGTGGCGGTTTCTTTGAATGGCAATTTGATAATCCAACCGCCCAGCAATATGACCTTAATGTATGGACAAATATGCGTGGAAATAGTCAAAGAGGTCAAAGAATTATTGTTAATGGTGTGAGTATCCATGATCCATTCGGTTGGGGTGAATATATATGGGGCGGAACAGGTAATCTTTGGGAAAATATGCCAAAAGATTCTTGGACATGGACATTAATCAAGCAAGCAGAGATTTTAGAAGCTAATGCTTTAACTCTGCCTGCTGGAAATAATACCATTCGTTTTGAATCCTCCTGGGGTTATCAGAATTTTGCCGGTGTTGACTTAGAACCAGCCGGAACAGGTACTCCATCGATTTCATTAAGAGTTCCTGATCTTACAAGTTTTGATGTTGTTCAACTTAAATCAGAAGGAACTACCTATGTACCAAGCAACTTTAAAACTGTAGATCTAGGTGCTAGTTCAACACTTACCTGGTCTTTTAATGCTCCAACAGCAGGGAATTATGGTGTCGTTGTATTTTATCAAGCCCCTAATGGATCACAAGGTGTAAATCTATCTATTGGTGGACAAGCTATTCCGGTACTTACTCTTGAGGGTGTTTCAGGCGATTCAGCAGCTTCAAGTGTTCTGAGTCCAGTAGTTTCAATTCCTGCAGGTGCAACAACAATTCAACTTACTGGTGGAAATGTTTTAGTTGATTGGATACAAGTTGTACAAAAAATAGTAAGTTCCATTGAGGAACGTCCTGAAATTCCAAATGGATTTGCACTTTCACAAAACTATCCAAATCCATTTAACCCTATGACGAAGATTAACTTCGATCTTGGTAAAGCATCCAATGTTAAGTTAACAGTCTTCAATATACTTGGTCAAAAAGTTGTAACACTTGTTGATAAGTTTATGAATGCTGGTGCTTACTCGGTTGATTTCAACGCAAGCAGCCTGGCTTCCGGTGTTTATCTTTATAGTATCGAGGCTGGAGATTTCAAGATGAATAAGAAGATGGTACTACTCAAGTAATTGTTGTAGCATCTTAGAAAGAAAAAATAAAGGCAGCTGTATTTTACGGCTGCCTTTTTATTATCTATAATAATTCAAAAATTTAATTACTTTCATTTATTTAATTTGAAGGTAAAATGTGATACAAAAGAAATTATTTTTTCTAACAGTTTTTGCATTTCTGTTTACTAATCTTAATACGTTATCGCAGATTGACTCTTCGAAACAGAAATTTTCCATTAATGAATCCGGCTATTATGAGGTTCAGGGGTTAAATGTAATGTTGTTTGATGATTTTTATCCCGAAGGACATCAAGGTGGATTGACTATTATTCAACACGGAATCCGTGTTGCAGCAAATGGTGATGTTAGACTTGAACCAACTCCGGGACAATGGTCACCGGTTCCTAAAGTAGTTGAAAGAATTGTTAATAAAGAAAATGGAATAATCTCGGTAAAATTATCTTATCCTGATGAAAGCAAAGACAGGAAAGGATTTAACCCAATTGACTATCCTGATTTGAAACTTGATTATACTATAAGAACTGAAGCAGTTGGTAACAGCATAAAATTAATTGTGGATTTAGAAAAACCTTTACTTCATAATTGGATTGATAAAGTTGGATTTAATCTCGAATTGTTTCCGGGCAATTTATTCGGTGAATTTTATTTGATGGATGGAAAATCAGGTGCATTCCCACGACAAGCAAACGGAACAATGATTACTGATCCTGATGGAAATTTACAAAGTATTCCACTTGCGATTGGTAATGAATTAATAATAGCTCCCGGTAGTTCTGAAAAAGAAATTAAGATTACATCTCAAAAGAATAAATTACAATTAATTGATGAACGTGGATTGCATAACAATGGATGGTTTGTTGTCCGTTCAACTATTTCGGAGGGAGCAACTAAAGATGCTGTCGTGTGGGTTATAACTCCTACTGTTAATGTTAATTGGCGTTACAAACCTGTTATTCAAATTTCACAAGTTGGGTATCATCCCATTCAAAACAAATTTGCCGTAATTGAATTAGATAAATTGACAGATAGTTTTGATCCAATTGAATTACTAAAAATAGAAAAAGACACTTCGATTGTTATAAAAGAAAATTTAACGCCAAATCTTTGGGGTAATTTCCTGCGTTATAAATATTTAAGATTTGATTTCAGTGATGTAAAGGATAGCGGAGTTTATAAAATTAAATATGGCAAACTCGAATCAAATCTGTTTGAAATTAAAAATGAAATCTTTAACAAAAACGTTTGGCAGCCTACTTTAGAAACTTTTCTTCCTGTGCAGATGTGCCATATGCGAATCGAAGACAGATACAAAGTTTGGCATGGACTCTGCCATATTGATGACGCATTGATGGCTCCGATTAATCACAATCACTTCGATGGTTATATTCAAGGTGAATCTACTCTGACTGATTATAAATCAGGTGAGCATGTTCCAGGATTAAATATTGGAGGCTGGCACGACGCAGGTGATTACGATTTACGAATTGAATCACAGGCAGAAACAGTTTATAAACTTGCTCTTGCTTATGAGTTGTTTAAAAATGATTACGATGAAACAACAATTAATCAGAAAACAAGAAATGTTGAATTGCATAAACCTGATGGTAAACCTGATATACTTCAGCAAATTGAACATGGTGTTTTATCCATCGTTGGCGGATATGAATCAATGGGAAGATTATATCGTGGAATTATTTGTTCTACTTTAAAACAATATGTTCATCTTGGTGATGCTGCAACAATTACTGATAATCTTATATTTAAAGAAAATCAAAACGATCCTGTTTTAAATAAACAGCTTCCCAAAGATGATCGCTGGGTATTTACTGAGGAAAATCCTGAAAGAGAATTGTACACGGCTCAAACATTAGCTGCTGCTTATAGAGTTCTTGGAAATTATAATTCGGATTTAGCAGAAAAGTGTTTACAAATTTCAAAGGAATTGTACAATTACAATTCAGCAAATAACGAGATACCAAAAATCAATGCTGCTGCAGAGATGTATTTATCAACATCAGACAATGAATTTGGAAATGTGATCCTTGCAAATTCTGATTTGATTAGTAAAAACATATTAGAGTTTAGTGAAGTAATCGGTAGAGTAACTCAAAAAATAAATCGATCTGATTTCACAATTAAAATTGAAAGTTCAGTTAAAGAATCATTTAATAAAATTGCTGAAGAACAAAAAGAAAATCCATATGGTGTGCCTTACAAGCCTCATATTTGGGGAGCTGGTTGGGGTATTCAGTCATTCGGTGTTAAGCAATTGTTTTTACATCTTGGTTTTCCAAAATTATTTTCATCCGAATATTTGTTTAATGCACTTAATTTTATTCTCGGTTGCCATCCGGGCGAAAACAATACTTCATTTGTTTCCGGTGTTGGTGTTAAATCCTTAACTGTTGCTTATGGTGTTAACAGAGATGAGTGGTCTTACATTCCGGGCGGAATCGGCAGCGGTACTGCGTTGATAAGACCGGATTTACCGGAGTTAAAAATATGGCCTTACTTCTGGCAGCAAACGGAGTATGTAATTGGCGGAGGAACTGTGGATTTTATGCTTCTTGCAATGGCTGCTGATTATTTATTTAATGGGAAAAATATTAAATAAAATTTTTAATACTATAAATAAAATGTAAAAGTGAATTGAAATATATTAGTAAAGAAAGGAATCACTTATGAATAGAAAAGATTTTTTAAAAGTTAGCAGTAGTGCAATTGTTGCTGCTTCATTACCTTCAATCGGATCTGATGCAAAACCTAAGCAGGAAAAAATTAAATTTAATTTTCCTCGTTACCGCGGATTTAATCTTACACAAAAAACCGGAGGCAATGATCCTAAAAGAAAATTTGATGAAGAAGATTTTGAAATTATGACTGAGTTTGGATTTGACTTCGCTCGTATTCCAATGTCTTATTGGAATTGGTCCAGCAAAGATGATTGGTACAAGATTGATGAAGATGTTTTGAAAGATATTGATGATGTAATCGCGTTTGGAAAACAATATAATATTCATATCAACCTTAATTTTCATAGAGTTCCAGGTTACTGCATAAACGGAAGAAATTTAGAGCCCGTAGATTTGTTTGATGATTCGCCGGGTAATATGCAAAAGGCTTTAGATGGAGTTGTTTTTCAGTGGAAATATTTTGCAAAAAGGTATAAGGGAATTCCAAGTACTCAGCTAAGCTTTGATTTAATTAATGAACCACCCAAAAACACAAACGAAAAAAGATATACCGAAATTGTTAAGGCGGTAGTTAAAGGAATTAGAGAAGAAGATCCCGCGCGATTAATTGTAGTTGATGGAAAAGATATTGGCAGAAATCCGTTAATGAGTATTGCAGATCTTGTTTTAGTTCAAAGCACACGCGGCTATGATCCAATGAGTGTTAGTCATTACACAGCAACCTGGGTTCCCAATGATGAATTTGAAACTTTTAATTATCCGACCTGGCCTATTAAAGGGGATAATGGAAAACTTTGGAATAAAGAAACTCTTCGTGAAAAATTAATTACAAGATGGCAGCCGCTTGTTGATAAAGGTGTTAGTGTCCACGTTGGTGAGTGGGGCTGCTATAGTAAAACCCCTCACGATGTTGTGCTAAAATGGATGCGAGATATTCTTTCTCTTTGGAAAGAAGCAAATTGGGGTTATGCAATGTGGAATTTAAAAGGAGATTTTGGAATTATTAATAGTAATCGTGCAGATGTAAAGTATGAAGATTATAGAGGGTATAAATTGGATAGACAAATGCTTGAACTTCTAAAAGAGTTTTAATTATTAATGATTGAAAAGAGCCACAGAAGACTAAACATTTTAACAGGTGAATGGATTCTAGTTTCACCTCATAGAACTCAAAGACCTTGGCAGGGAAATGTTGAGCAAACTTTATTAAAGCAAGTAACTGAATATGACCGAGATTGTTATTTGTGCCCAAATAATAAACGAGCTAACGGAGATATTAATCCCACCTACGATTCTACTTTTATTTTCGATAATGATTTTAGCGCTATTACAAATGATGATAAAGAATTTTTATTGAATGAATCAGATCTTCTTCAATCTAAGTCTGAAAAAGGGATTTGTCGTGTTATATGTTTTTCCCCAAAGCATAATCTTACTCTTGCCGAGTTAGAATTAAATGAAATTATTAATGTTATTAAAACCTGGCAGGAAGAATATAAAATACTGGGCAGCAAACCTTTTATAAATTATGTGCAGATATTTGAGAACAAAGGTGATATAATGGGTTGTAGTAATCCACATCCGCACGGTCAAATATGGGCACAGGAAAGTATTCCAAATGAAATTCTTAAAGAACAAAAAAATCAGTTTAAGTATTACAGCGAAAATCAAAAAACATTATTAAGTGAATATCTGCAAATAGAAAAAAATGAAGCTGAAAGAATTGTATATGAAAACGATAGCTTTGTTTTGTTAGTTCCGTTCTGGGCTGTTTGGCCTTTTGAGACAATGATAATTCCCAAACGAGCAATTGATAATATTCTTCGACTTACAAAAGTTGAAATAAAAGATTTTGCAGATATTATTAAAACTGCAACTGTAAAGTATGATAACATTTTTGAAACTTCATTTCCATACTCAGCAGGCATTCATCAATCTCCAACTAATGGAATCGAACACGAAGAGTGGCATTTACACATGCATTTTTATCCCCCATTATTACGATCTGCAGCCATAAAAAAATTTATGGTTGGATATGAACTTCTTGCAGAACCGCAAAGAGATATTACACCTGAAAATGCAGCTAAAGTTTTAAGGGATCTTTCAAACATTCGTTTTAATAAAGTGTGATATGTGATTTTATGAAACCATCTCAAATAATCACAATGCAAGAATTGTATGTCTCTGATTTTGAAAATCAATCAAAGCGATATCTAAAACTTGTAAATATGTTTAACGATAAATTCGGAAAACAAAAATTAAGATTCTTTAGTACGTCCGGAAGAACAGAAATAGGTGGCAATCACACAGATCATAATCACGGAATGGTTATAGCGGCAAGTATAAATTTAGATTCGATTGCTTGTGTTGCTAAGGCTGATTCAGTTGTTGAAATATTCTCCGAAGGATATGAAAAACCGTTTATTGTTAATCTAGGTAATCTTAATTCAATTGATGCAGAAGCTGGAACTACAAATACTTTGATCAGAGGAATCGCTTTTTGTTTTGTTCAAAAAGGATTGAATGTCGGCGGATTTAAAGCTTGCATAACAAGCAATGTTTTACAAGGCTCTGGATTAAGTTCTTCTGCATCAATAGAGGTTTTGATCGGAACAATATTTAATCATCTTTATAATGATGGGAAAATTTCACCGGAAGAACTCGCCAAGATTGGGCAGTATGCTGAAAATGTTTATTTCAAAAAACCTTGCGGTTTAATGGACCAAATGGCTTGTGCTGTTGGTGGAATAATTTCAATTGACTTTTATAATCCTGAAAATACAATTATTACCCAAATCAATTTTGATTTTGCAAAACAAAATTACTCACTGCTTTTCATTCATACTGGTGGTTCACACATTAATTTGACCGATGATTATGCTGCAATTCCTAAAGAGATGAAAGAAGTTGCAGTTGAATTTGGTAAACAATACTGTGTCGAAGTTGATTACAAAAATTTTTTAAATAATATTAGAAACATTAGAAATAAAATTAGTGATAGAGCAATACTTCGTGCTTATCATTTCTTCAAGGAAAATGAAAGAGTAAAAGATCAAATAAAAGCTTTAATTAAAAATGATTTTAATAAATTTTTAATGCTGGTAAATAAATCAGGTGACTCATCTTTTAAATATTTACAAAATATTTACTCGTCTAACGATATCCATTATCAACCACTTTCTATTGCATTAGCATTTACAGAGGATTTTATTAATCAGACAGGTGAAGGTGCGTGTAGAGTTCATGGCGGCGGTTTTGAAGGAACAATACAGGTTTTTATTCCCAAGTTATCTGTTGATGAATACAAAAAATCTATTTTAAATATTTCAGATAATTTTAAAGTTTTAGAACTTCTGATAAGACAGGTGGGTAGTACAGAAATTACTTTTAAATAATTTATAATATAAAAAGATAAAAGGAATGCTTTATGGAATTGAGTTTACTTGATATAAGCATATTTGTACTTTTCTTTGCGATAGTGGTTGGTACAAGCATGTTTAAAAGCAGAAAAGAAGAAACTGGTGAAGATTATTTTCTTGCAAGCCGCGGACTGATTTGGCCAATCATTGGTATTTCATTAATCGCAGCAAACATTTCGTCAGAGCAATTCGTTGGAATGTCAGGTCAAAGTGCTGGTAATGTGGGTTTAGCAATCGCAAGCTACGAGTGGATGGCGGCAATCACTCTTGTGTTCGTTGCCTTTTTCTTTCTACCAAGATTTTTAAGCAGTGGTATTTATACAATTCCTGAATTCCTTCAATACAGATACAACTCAACTGCGCGATCACTGATGGCTTTTTATACGATGGTAATTTATGTCGGAGTAACTATTGCAGCAGTTATTTATTCAGGTGGGATAACAATCTACACAATCTTTAATGTTGATATTAAAACCGCTGTTTGGGGGATTGGAATAATTGCCGCGCTTTACACAACGTGGGGCGGATTAAAAGCAGTTGCCTGGGCAGATGTTTTTCAAGGTACTGCACTGATTATTGGCGGTGCAATTGTTCTTGTTTTTGGTTTATCCGCCGTTGGTGGATTTGATAGTTTCTTTACTCATAATGCAGATAAACTTCATATGATTTTACCCGCCGATCATCCAGTGCTTCCGTGGACTGCACTTGTTATCGGTTTGTGGATACCAAACATTTATTATTGGGGATTGAATCAGTACATTACTCAAAGAACGCTGGCAGCAAAAAGTTTACGCGAAGGACAAAAGGGAATTATCTTTGCCGCCGCTATTAAAATTATTATTCCATTTGTAATTGTTTTCCCTGGCATTATGGCTGCACAACTTTACAGTAGTTCGATGAGGAACACTGATGCAGCATATCCATTGTTGATTAAAAATTTAATACCTGCGGGTTTAAGAGGATTTATGCTTGCGGCAATTGCCGGCGCTGTTATAAGCTCTCTTGCATCAATGTTAAATTCAGCTTCCACAATTTTTACATTAGATCTATATAAAGTTTACATCAAAAAAGATGCATCACAAAAAAATCTGGTATTTGTAGGAAGAATGATGACTTTGCTTTTTGTTTTACTTGGCTGTCTTATCGCACCTTATTTAGGTGATCCAAAATTTTTAGGAATATTTACTTACATACAAGAATTTCAAGGATACATTTCACCCGGGATTTTGGCTGCATTTGTGTTTGGGATTTTAGTTAAGAAAGCTCCACCCGCTGCTGGTGTAACCGCTCTGTTAGCGTGTGTTCCTGTTTATGGATTTTTACAATGGCAGTTTGGTGAGATTGCGTTCTTAAACCGGATGGCAATTACATTTGGTGTGGTACTTTTGTTAATGACTATTATTACTTTGCTTAAGCCACTTAAAGAACCCGTTGTTCTGCCAAAAAGAACTGATATAGATTTAACTCCAACTCCACAATTGATTTGGTTAGGTGGGGCAGTAATTTTTATTACTTTAATTTTGTATGCAATTTTTTGGTGAATGGTGTAAGTGTATTAGAAATTCAGTTTTGAATTATTATTTTTTGTCATCCTGAGCCTGTCGAAGGATGACGTCTTTAAAATAATAGTCACACTTCGACGAGCTCAGTGTGACATTGTTAAAAAATTAATTTATATAAAATTTTATTTACTCAATTCTTTTTCTAAAGCAGAAATTAATTCTTTACTTGTTGGTTCAACACTGCTGGGAAAACGAGCAATGATATTTCCTTTTTTATCAATTAGAAATTTTTCGAAATTCCATTTTATATCACGTTTTGCTGTAACACTGTTGTCGGTTAAAACAGAATAAAGTGGAGATTTATTTATACCATTCACATCAATTTTATCAAATAATTTAAAAGTTACATCAAACTTTGATGAGCAGAAATTTTTAATCTCTTCATTTGTGCCCGGCTCTTGTTCTCCAAATTGATTACAGGGGAAAGCCAAAATTTCAAATCCTTTATTTTTATACTTATTATAAATCTCTTCCAGTCCGGCATATTGTTTTGTAAATCCGCAATAACTTGCAACGTTAACAATCAATAAAACTTTTCCGTTGTAGGTGGAAAGATTAACATCTTTCTTATCAATATCTTTAACAACAACTCCACTTATATTATCCTTCATTTTATCTCCATTGCTAAATTTTAAATTGCCGGGTTTTGAAAAAAATAATAATCCTGTAATTGGCAATAAGAATAACGTATAAATTAAAATAGCTTTCATTTTTTTCTTTCGATTGTTTTTATTGTAAACACAAAAAGCGCTAAAAAGTTCAATTTAAAAAAAAATTAAACTTCAGATTGATTTCTAATCAGATCCATAAAAAGACAAGATGTTACGGGAATGTAACCGCCCTGTCTTCGTTTTCCATAAAACCTGCTTCCAATAAACTGTCCCGTAAAAAAAGCAAATACCAAAATAGGATAGGTATAGAGTTCAAAACCAATGTTGGAGTAAATCCTTAACAAAATAATAAACGGAACGGGAATATGAATTGCAAGTACCCATTGAAGTGAAAACTTTTTAACATTCGCACGCCAATATCCGAATGGAATGTTGAATGCAAAGACGCTTAGCGTTACTAATAATAAATTCATTTAAGTGGATTAGTTTTTGTTGAGTGAACTTAAGAAAATATTTGCATGTTGGCAATCACAAATGTGTGCGCTGTAGCGCAGGACTCTGTCCTGCGATTGGAATATGTTATAAGTAAAAAAGAAGTATTGAATAATTAAGAGTTATACTTTTGTATAATAAAAACGCAGGTTGGGAAACCTGCGCTACAAAATAAATTTTATCCCATCAAAATATTTATTGAGGCTGTGTTAACAATATCATCAACACTGCAGCCACGACTCAAATCGAAAAATGGTTTTTTCAATCCCTGCACCATTGGACCGACTGCTTCTGCACCGCCGAGACGCTGAGCAATTTTGTAACCGATATTTCCTGCATTCAAATCAGGAAAAACTAAAACATTTGCTTTGCCCGCAACAGTACTGCCTGGCGCTTTCTTTTTCCCGATTGATTCAATAATTGCGGCATCAAACTGAAGTTCGCCATCAACTTGTAAATCGGGACGTTTTTGTTTTACACTTTGTGTTGCAGCAATTACTTTATCAGCAAGTTCGTGAACTGCACTTCCTTTTGTTGAGAAAGAGAGCATTGCAATTAATGGTTCTTCACCTGTAAGTTTTTTATGATTATCCGCAGTTGATATTGCGATATCAGCTAATTGTTCTGCATCAGGATTTGGAACAACTGCGCAATCTGCAAAGCTGTAAGTTTTATCTTTAAACAACATCAAAAAGAAACTTGATACGATAGAAATTCCTGCCGGCATTCCAACTATTTGTATTCCCGCTTTCATCACATCCGCAGTTGAAGCAAATGAACCAGCTACACTTCCATCAACGAAACCTTCGCGAAGCATCATTGCAGCAAAGAAAAGATCACGATGTAAAACTTCTTTGGCTTGCTCGGGAGTCATACCTTTTTTCTTTCGCAGTTCATAATAGATATTTGCAAACTCATCAAACTTTGGATGCTTTGTGTGATCAATAATTTCAACTCCCATTAAATCTACACCAAGTTTTTTTGCATCTGCATTTACTTTTTCTGGATTGCCGAGAGTAATTACTTTACAAATTTTTTCTTTAGTTAAAATTTCTGCTGCCTTAAGAACTCTTTCATCGTGTGATTCTGGAAGGATGATTGTTTTGTTTTTTGATTTTGCCTTAGCTTTAATCTGGTTTAATAATTCGTAACCCATAATTTCTCCGAATAAATAATTTGTGAATAATAACAAAACAAAATTACAAAAATATTTTTAGAAGACAGTTTGTTTAGAGTCAAAAGCCTGAGTCTATGTTTATTAACATTCACCAAATCTTCACAGTCAGCATTCTTTATTTTTCTTGACAATACTTTTTTATTGAATTACATTTCATACAGAAAGCAGAACTAATCTTACACCTTGAGAGAAGATTCTCTTTTAGAATATTCAAATTATAGAATCCTCACCGAACCGTTCCCCCAAGGCAAAATCATATAATCATTCTCATTATAATTTTTCCGGGATGTCACAGCTTGCCCCGATAAATCGGGGGATCATTCGGTGACTGCGTATTAAATAATTCGCGGCTGGGCACCCGATTAATTAATCATCATTAATTTATTAGGAGGTTCTATGAAAAAGTTATTTTTGATCTTGTTGATGTTAATAGCGCTATCGCTATTTCTTTCTTGTGCTAAAAAGAATTATGCAGAAAAAATTAATCCTCTTTTAGATAAATATATCCATGCCTGGAATACCGGCAATCTTTCTGATTTAAGTAATTTTGTTGATTCTTCATTTGAGCTCAGAAAAGTTCCGGATTTTAAGCCCACTAAAGGGATTAAAAATTTGGAAGATTACATAATAGGTACTCGTACAGTTGTTCCTGATTTTTTCTTAAAAGAAAATGAAAAATTTTTTATAAGTGATACTGCTGTTGTTGTTACCTGGACCTTTAAAGGAACTTACAAAGGCGAAAGTGATTTACCGCCAACAGGAAGTAAAATAGATATTCCTGGATTCAGTATAATTTATTTTCATAACAATAAACTTACAGGTGAATGGATAGCATTCAGCGATTTAACCTGGGTTAAACAGCTTGGGTTTAATATAGTTCCGCCATCAAATGAATAGATAAATTCAATGAGGCTGTCTCAAAACTGTCATTCCGGACTTGATCCGGAATCTAAACTCTTTAATAGTAAATATAAATAGATGCTGAAATGAATTCAGCATGACATTTTTAGACTTATGAGACAGCCTCAAAGAAAAACAAACCTCCTTTTTTAAAAAGTACAATCTGTCAAAGCTGATTTTTATTTCATACACGAAAAGCGCCTGCACTTGAAAGTAAAAAGTATTTCCAAATCCTAAAAGTTATGGATATTTTATTTGGATGAGTGATGGATTTTTTTATATGTAAGTTTAGCTTAGTTGAAAATAATTAAGACACTTCACCCGCTTTAGGATTATATTAGTACTTCAAAAAATTAAATGGTTAATAAAACATTGCAAAATCTTTGTTTTTTACAATTTTACAGGATAAATTCACACCCTAATTTTTAAAATGATTGCAGAAAATTTAAATGGTTTAAGAGTAAAAATAGAACAGAGCTGCAAAAGATCTGGCAGAAACGTTGATGATATAAAACTTATTGCGGTTTCAAAATACTTTGGTGTGGATGCAATTGTTGAAGCAAAAAATTTGGGGCTAACTGACTTTGGCGAGAACCGTGCGCAAGAACTTACTCTTAAGTTTGAAAAACTTGGCGATTCAGTGCATTGGCATATGATTGGCACTCTCCAAAAAAATAAAGTAAAGTATGCTGTAAAAGCAGCAGAGTTTATTCATTCTGTAGATTCTTCTGATCTTGTTGATGAAATTAATATCCGCGCTGAGAAAATTAATAAAGTTCAAAAAATTTTATTAGAAGTAAAAACATCAGAAGAAGAAACAAAATCCGGAATGAAAATAGAAGCAGAAATTTTGCAGCTTGTAAAACGGTGCAGCGAATCTAAAAATATTAAATTAATCGGATTGATGACGATGGCGCCGTTAACAGATGATACAAACATTATTAGGAAAAGTTTTCGGGATTTACGTAATTTGAAAGATAGAATTAACAATAAAGGTTATAATCTCACGGAACTTTCAATGGGAATGACGAGTGATTTTGAAATAGCTATTGAAGAAGGCGCAACAATGCTTCGAATAGGAAGTGCAATTTTTGGTGAAAGAGATTACTTAAAAGATTGGAGGCAGGTATGAAAATATCTCCTACTGAAATAAAGCAGCAGGAATTTGGGAAAAAGATGCGCGGTTACGATCCCGATGAAGTGCGCGCTTATCTAGATAGCTTATCTGAAGAATTAGATAAACTGAATCTTGAAAATGAATCTCTTAAAATCGAAGTTCAATCTTTAACTGATCAGGTGAATGAGTTTAAAAAGATAGAAAAAAATTTACAGGATACTCTTCTAAAAGCTCAGGATTCTTCTGTAAAATCAATAGAAGCTACAAAGAAACAAACAAGTTTAATGATAAAAGAAGCAGAGTTAAAAGCTGCGCAAATAATTGAGAAAGCTCGTGAAAACACTAATGAGATCAGAAATGCTGTTGTAAATTTAAGAGAAGAAAAAGATTTGATTGTTGCAAAGCTTAAAGCAATTGTAAGCTCTCAGGCAAATCTTCTTGATCTTAAAGTACAAGGTGCAGGGGATGAAAAAATTAGCGGCAGGAAGATGGATGATTCCAATAAAATGGACATTGATATCAACGATATACTGAATAAAATTTTATGAGCGATCTTATCCAAAAAATTAATGAAACTTTAGAAGTAATCAGGAAATATACTTCTGATTATTATCCGGTTGGAATTATTCTCGGCACCGGGCTTGGCGGACTTGTAAAAGAAATTAATATTGAACATCAAATTGATTATGCTGATTTACCGCATTTCCCATTATCGACTGTAGAATCTCATCACGGCAAATTAATTTTTGGTAAGATTAACGGACAAAAAGTTGTAGCGATGCAGGGAAGATTTCATTACTATGAAGGATATACGATGAAACAAATCACATATCCTGTTCGTGTTATGAAATTTCTTGGTGTAAAAACTTTGCTTGTTTCAAATGCGTGCGGCGGAATGAATCCTGATTACCGCAAAGGTGATTTGATGTTAATGGTTGATCATATAAATCTTCTTGGCGATAATCCGCTTATTGGAAAAAACGAAGATGAACTTGGACCAAGATTTCCCGATATGAGTGAACCCTATTCTTTGGATTTGATAAAGATTGCCGAACAAGTTGCAAAAGAAAATAACATAGAATTACATAAAGGTGTTTACGTTGCAGTTCCGGGACCAAATCTTGAAACTAAAGCTGAGTATAAATTTTTGCGAGAGACAGGAGCGGATGTAGTTGGGATGTCTACCATTCCTGAAAATATAGTTGCAAATCATATGGGAATGAAAGTGCTTGGAATGAGCATTATAACAGATGAATGTTTCCCTGAAACTTTAAAACCTGTAAATGTTGAAAAGATTATCGCAGCCGCAATGAAGGCTGAACCCAAAATGACTTTAATAATGAAAGAAGTAATTAAGAGAATAAAATGAAGTTCTCACCCAAAAAAATAATAGTTAATTACGGTGCAGCAATTTTGTTGGCAGCGTTTTTATTTGCGTCAAACTTTTTAAATACAAGTTTGTTTGATTTCGGACAGCTTAACTTTGCCGTATGGTTTGTCCTTTCAATTCTAAGTTTTTCGAGTGGCTGGTTTATCAATCGGCTGCTTGGATGGCAGCGCGGAGGGAAAATTGTTTTTGCAATAATTATTGCGATAACAATTGTCAGCTTGTTCATTGTAATCTTCTTTAATGAATATTTTTCAGCAGCACAACTTCTTACTGAAAATATTATTCTTTACAGCTTGCGTAATATTACTCTTGGCGCAATGGGCTTTTTTGGAATGGCTGTTCAGGAAGTGCTTGGCTCTGAACGTGAAAGCGTTATCCTAAAAGAAAAAATTAAAGTTTATGAACAAACGATGATTGATGCAAAAAAAGAAGCAGAGTTAACATTAAGAGAAGCTAAAGTTCATGCTCAAAAAATTATTAATGATGCCGAACTTAATGCCAAGAATACAATTCTTAGAAAAGAAAGAATTGAAAAAGAGCTAAAGGAATTTATTCAGATTGAAAGAGAATTAATTAAAAAGTATGAAGAATTATAGTTCATTTACATCTCCGGCGATATAAATAATGTTTAAGCAGAATTTAGAAAAAATAGGTTACCCACAGTTAGAACAGGAAGTTTTAAAGTTCTGGCAATCCAATAAAATATTTGAAAAAAGTATTTCAACTCGTGATGAAAATAAATCATGGACTTTTTACGAAGGTCCGCCGACAGCTAATGGAAAACCCGGCATTCATCATGTTATGGCAAGAACATTAAAGGATTTAGTTTGCCGTTACAAAACTTTACAAGGTTACAGAGTTAACAGAAAAGCCGGATGGGATACTCACGGTCTTCCGGTAGAAATTGAAGTTGAGAAAGCTCTTGGTATAAAACATAAAAGTGAAGTGCTTGATTACGGCGTTGAAAAGTATAATCAAAAATGCCGCGAATCTGTTTTTACTTATCTTGATCTTTGGGAAAAGATGACAACCCGTATGGGTTATTGGATCGATCTCAAATCTGCTTACATAACTCTTGATAATAATTATATTGAATCTGTTTGGTGGGCACTTAAAACTTTATTTGATAAAGGACTTATCTATAAAGATTATAAAATTGTTCCGCAGGATCCCAAATCCGAAACTGTTTTATCATCACACGAACTTGCATTAGGTTACCGCGAAACAAAAGATCCATCTGTTTACATTCTATTTAAACTTGTAAATACTGATGAATATTTTCTTGTATGGACGACAACTCCGTGGACATTGATTTCAAACGTTGCACTTGCTGTTGGTTCTAATATCGATTATGTGAAGATCAAAACAGATTACGCAACAATGATTCTTGCAAAGGAAAGATTATCTGTAATCG
>JAVHOU010000002.1:14411-28066 GCA_036170275.1 Ignavibacteriaceae bacterium | reverse complement strand
AGTATTTTTATCGCTTTCCTTGCAGGTGTTGCCATTGGAAATTTAATTACGGGAATTCCGCTTGATTCTAATAAAGAATTTACCGGCACATTTTGGAGTATGATTAATTCATACACTGTTTTAGTTGGTATTACAACCGTTGCATTATTTATGATGCACGGAGCAATTTATGGAGTGATGAAAACCGAAGGTGAACTGCATAATAAATTAAGAGGCTGGGTTAACAACACGATTATCTTCTTCATAATTTGTTACATTACAACAACCATGGCTACATTAATTTATTATCCTCATATGATTCGGCACTTTAAAGAAGTTCCGGCACTATTTGTACTTGCCGTTTTAAATATGTTAGCAATTGCTAATATTCCAAGAGAAATTTCTAAAGGAAAAGACTTCTTAGCTTTTCTATCTTCATGCGCATCAATTGCGGCATTGCTATCCTTGTTTGCATTTGGAATATTCCCAAATTTTGTTCTTGCTTCCAACAACCCAGAATTCAGTTTGAATATTTATAATGCAGCATCATCGCAAAAAACTTTAAATATTATGCTTATTATTACAATGATTGGTGTGCCATTTGTTTTAGCATATACAATCAGCATCTATTGGATATTCCGTGGCAAAGTAAAAATTAATAATATGAGTTATTAAATTGAACATCGTAGCGCAGAATTTATTCTGCGTTTTTATAAGAATAAAATCAACCATAGAATAAATTCTGTGTTACAAAAAAGTTAAAGAAATTTTTATGGAAACACTACTTAGCATATTTATCGGAATCGGATTAAGTGCAGCAGTCGGTTTCAGAATATTCATTCCATTTCTCATTGCCTCCATTGCTGCTTATACAGGCCATCTTGATCTATCCACTTACTCTAGCTGGATTGGAACGCTCCCCGCACTTATTGCATTTGCCATTGCCACCGTTGTCGAAATAATCGCTTACTATGTTCCGTGGCTTGATAATATTTTAGATACAATCGAACATCCAATGGCGATCTTTGCAGGAATAATATTAACTGGTTCTGTGATAACAGAATTTTCTCCTTTTCTTAAATGGTCATTAGCTATAATTGCTGGAGGAAGTGTTGCAGGAACAATCCAGGCAGCTACAGGATTTGCAAGATTTAAATCATCTGCACTAACAGGAGGTGCAGGCAATTCCGTTGTTTCAACCGTTGAGGCAGGTTCATCAATTGGTCTTTCGCTGATGGCTATATTTATTCCTGTTGTTGCGCTTTTGATTGTAGCATTAATAATTGGCTGGGCAGTAACTCTGTTCTATAAAAAGTTTATAAAAAAATCTAATGTAAAAAATAACTTCTCGGAGGAGTGATGGATATAATTTGGAAAATTATTATTGGATTGTTAGCCGGAGCAGTCGCAAAATTTTTTATGCCCGGAAAAGATCCTGGTGGATTTATAATTACCATTCTACTTGGTATTGGTGGTTCTGTTGTGTTTTCATATCTGGGACAGTTTTTAGGATTTTATAAAGAAGGCGAAACAGCAGGATTTATCGGTGCAGTAATTGGTGCAATGATTTTACTTTTTCTTTACAGGATTTTCTTAAAGAAAAAAGTTTAAGAATTTTAATTCTACTTTATAAGTAGGATGGAGCTTCTCTTCATTCTCCGGGATTGATCCCATCAAGAGTCCAAACTCCGATTGAAATTCTTATCAAACGTAATGTTGGATGACCAACAGCGGCAGTCATTCTTCTAACTTGTCTGTTTTTTCCCTCCGATATTTTTAACTCAATCCAGCTTGTTGGAATATTTTTTCTTTGTCTTATCGTTGGAACTCGATTCCACACTTTTGGTTCTTCAATCAATTTAACTTCGGCAGGCTTTGTTAATCCATCTTTAAGTAAAATTCCTTTACTTAGTTTTTTCAATAAAGTTTCCTCTGGAATACCTTCAACCTGAACCCAATATGTTTTGATTAATTTATGTTTTGGATCTGAAATTGTATTTTGAAGTATGCCATCATCAGTTAGAATCACAAGTCCTTCGCTATCAAAATCTAATCTTCCTGCTGGGTAAATATTTTTAACAGGAATGAAATCAGAGAGAGTTTTTCTTCCTTCTTTATCCGTGAACTGACAAAGAACATTAAACGGCTTATTAAATAAAATTATTTTTTTCATGAAACCTTAAATCACGAGTTAATTTTAATTATTTGGTTCCCATTTATATCCAATTTTAAACTCGGTATTTGGAATACTAACAGGCAGTTTCCCATTAGGTTGAATTGATCCGATCAATAAATCCAGTGCTGCTTGCTGTGAAACCTTAGTATCACTGAAGGTGCAAATATAATCTTCAGCTTCAGGAAAGAATGAAAGTAAATAAGGATTTTCAAAACTTATCATGATTACTTTTTTATTAAGCTTAAGATATTTTTTAATCAAATCCACCTGACTATCAGAAATTAATTTATCATTACCATTCCCATTTACGCGCAAAGAATAGTATAAAGCAATGATTATTAAATCGCTATTGGTTGCAGAATTGAAAGCTGACTTATACTCTGAAATTTCGCTTCTTGAATTAAGCGAAACATTATCAATAACCGAGAATTTTTCTTTTATCAGACTGCTAAAAAAATCTTCACCAGAATTTTTTCTGTTTGTTAAGTTTATTACAAAAACTTTTGAAAAACTTTTAGGATTGATAGGAAATATTGTTTCATCCATTTTAACAATCGTTACAGATTTTTCTGCAATTTCTTTTGCTAAGTCCTGATGTTTTTTAATTTTAATTCGTTCACTAAGACTTTCCAAGTTTGTTATCTTTTTACTTTCCAATTTCAACCATCTTTTTGCTGCAAGAATTTTTCTAACACTTTCATTTAATCTTTCTTCGCTGATCCTGCCAGATTTCACAGCATCATACAATGCACGAATTCCTGATTTAATATCAGGAGGCATTAATAGTATATCATTACCTGCTGTGAATGCATTCAATACTGCTTCGGAATCACTATAATAATTTGTTACCGCTTTCATATCGAGAGCGTCAGTAATAATTAATCCTTTAAAACCAAGTTCTTCCTTCAATAGTTTAGTAATAATATTATAGGATAAAGATGATGGTAATTTTTCTTTTGATTCAAATGCGGGAACGCTAAGATGTCCAATCATAATCGCTTGAACACCATCATCAATTAATTGGATAAATGGGCTAAGTTCATTTTCATAAAGATATTCTTTTGAACCTGAAATTACCGGTAGGTCTTTGTGTGAATCAATTTTTGTATTTCCATGACCGGGGAAATGTTTTGCCGTTGCAATAATTCCACCATCTTTTGAGCCATTAACAAATGCAGAGCAAAAATCTTTAACGATATTTTTATCTTCAGAAAATGAGCGAAGGTTTATTACCGGGTTTTCTGAATTATTATTTATATCGGCAACCGGTGCAAAATTAATATTCACTCCAAGTAAAGAAGCTTCTATCGCAATTGCTTTTCCTGTTTCATTAGCGTAATCCGAATTATTAGTTGAACCAATAGCCATATTGTGTGGAAATGTATTTGCATCAATAATTCGCATACCAACGCCGTTTTCAAAATCGGCAGAAACAAGTAAAGGAATTTTCGCATTCTTTTGTAATTCGTTTATCATTAATGCCGTTTCATCAATTCCACCGGAAGAGATAACTACTCCGCCGATGCCATAATCTCGTACTAACTCGAGAGTATTTTTAAATTCACTAGATGATGTATCTAAATTTCTACCAAAAACCGCTGGCATAAAAATTTGTGCGCACTTTTCAAACAACGGCATAGCATTTATTGTGCTGTCAATCCACTTTATATCATCATCTTCTAATTCAAATACTCCGAATTTTATTTTTGTATTTCTATCTGTGTTATGAATGATGTACGATTTAGAAGTGAAATTATTTTCATTTAAATGACTTGATTGAAAAAACAAAAACAAAAAATGCAGAGCAATAAAACTCGATAATCCTAAATTTGTTTTAGCGAATAAATTATTTTTCATTTCAATCTTCCCAAAGATTTAATGATTGCATCATGTAACATCGGGCGTACTTTGGTAATTTTTATATTATCTCTTGTTGGATAAATACGATTAGTTAGAAACACAACAAATAAATTTCTATCGGGATCAGCCCAAATTGATGTGCCTGTAAATCCTGTATGTCCAAACGAATTTTTTGAAAAATAATTTCCTGCAGATGAACCTGAATCCGATTTTGTATCCCAGCCAAGTGCTCGTGTACTTTCTTCAGAATATCTTTTTGTAAAAAGTTCAACAGTACTTTGTTTGATGAATTCTTTTCCTTCAAGCTTCCCTTTGTGCATTAAAACAGTCATAAGTTTTGAAATATCGCTTGCTGTAGAAAACAATCCTGCATGTCCTGCAACGCCATTTAACATTGCTGAAGTTTCATCATGAACTTCACCTTGCAGTGTTTTCATTCTCCAATAATTATCTATCTCAGTTGGTGCACAAAGGTCTTTTAAAATATCTGGGGGACAAAATAGTGAACTATTCATTTCGAGAGGTCTGCAAATTTCTTCAATATAAAAATAAGCTAAACTTTTTCCGGTTACTTTTTCAATAATTTTTCCGAGGGTTATCATCCCTAAATCTGAGTAAACGGTTTTGTCCCCGGGTTTATATTCTAGTTCTGATGAATAAATCTCTTTTATAACGTCATCTGAGTTGAGATTTCTTCCATAAAATTTTTTCCATGCAGGTAAGCCTGAATTATGTAAAAGCAAATTTTTAATTGTGATTTTATCTTTACCATTAACACCAAACTGAGGAATATATTTTACAACTTTATCATCAAGCGAGAATAGGTTTCTATCATAACAAATCATCGCAGCAGTTGTTGTTGCAACTACTTTTGTTAATGAAGCGAGGTCATAAAGTGTATTAGGAAACACTTTGGGGGAATTAATATCATAAGTATAATTTCCATAAGCTTTTTCAAATATGGTTTTCCCATCTTTCCAAATCAAAACAACTGCACCAGGGAATGCACTATCATTTATCGCTTTATTAATTACAATATCAACATCTTTAAAATTGTTAGAATGGTTTTGAGAATAGACATATTCGTTCAAAATGAATAAAGAAATAAGAAGTGAAAAACTTCTTAATGATATTTTCACTGCTTTTGAAATATATTTGAAATTATTAAAGTAGCCATTTCGAAGGATCCCGAAAGCTTTCGGGATGAGAAATCTGTGAATATGAATCATTCGGATTTCTCCCTCTGGTCGAAATGACAATTATATTTAGTTAGACAAAACATCAAAATGCTGTTAGCAATTATAGTTATAGAAAAATCAGTATGAAATTTAGTATTCAGATTATTTTGAACTTAATTTAATGAAAATGAATAAACGAAAAAATTCAATGATTCCCTCGTCTGAAATTATTATATTTAAGTTAATTATGAATTAGGTTTTTTTATGAGTGAATTAGAAAAATATTTTTCAAAATTTCGAAAAAATATTATTGGAATAGACAAAACATTTAATACTCCGTTTGGTGAACAAAAATTAATATATGCCGACTGGATAGCAAGCGGCAGACTGTACAAACCGATTGAAGAAAAACTTTGCGAAACTTTTGGTCCATTTGTTGGCAACACACACTCTGAAGCCAGCGTAACAGGCACCACAATGACATTAGCCTATCACGAGGCGCACAAAATTATTAAAGATCATGTTAACGCTGGTAAAGATGATGTGATTATTACTGCTGGTTCCGGTATGACTACTGTTGTCTGCAAATTCCAGCGGTTACTTGGATTAAAAATTCCAGAGCAGCTTGTTGATTATGTAAATATTCCAGCAGAAATAAAACCTGTGGTTTTCATTACTCACATGGAACATCATTCAAATCAAACAACATGGTTAGAAACTATTGCTGATGTGGTAGTTATAAATCCAAATAAAACTGGTTTAGTAGATGTTAATGATTTTAAAGAAAAATTAGAAAAGTATAAAAACAGAAAGCTGAAAATTGGCGCATTTACTGCGGCATCTAACGTAACCGGAATTGAACCGGATTATTATGAACTATCAAAACTAATTCATCAATATGGCGGATATTCTTTTATCGATTTTGCCTGTGCTGCTCCTTATGTTAACATTGATATGCATCCGCAGGATCCTGAAGCAAAACTTGATGCAATATTTTTCTCTCCTCATAAATTTCTTGGAGGACCGGGAACTCCGGGTGTTTTGGTTTTTGATTCTAAACTTTATCACAACAAAGTACCGGACCTTCCTGGCGGTGGAACGGTTGATTGGACAAATCCCTGGGGAAAACACAAGTTTGTAAATAATATCGAGCTGCGTGAAGATGGCGGCACTCCGGCTTTTCTTCAAACAATAAAGGCGGCTATGTGCATTAAGTTAAAAGAAAAAATGGGTGTAGATAAAATACGAGCACGAGAGGAAGAACTTGTAAAATTTGCTTTAGACGAGATGAAGAAAATTCCGAATCTTCATATCCTTGCTGGAAATATCGAACAAAGACTTGGCGCAATTTCATTTTATGTTGATGATATCCATTATAACTTAATTGTAAAATTGTTAAATGATCGTTTTGGTGTGCAGGTAAGGGGCGGTTGTTCCTGCGCGGGAACTTACGGACATTATTTATTGCACGTTGATCCAAATCGCTCAAAAATAATCACTGATAAAATTGATCACGGTGATTTTTCTGAAAAACCGGGTTGGGTTAGAATGTCGGTTCATCCAACAATGACTAATGAAGAATTAAAAACTGTAATAAAGGGGATTAAAGAAATTCTTAATAAGGCATCCGAGTGGGCCAAAGACTATGTTTATGATAAATCTAAAAATGAGTATTTTCATAACTTACATAATGAGAGAGAACTAGAGAAAATTAAAAGTTGGTTTACAGTTGCGTAAACTAAAAAGTTAATAAGGATTGACAATAGCAAAAATTATTTTATACTATATACAGTAATAAAAAATATTTTTTGAAAGCTCTCAGTTCCCGATTTTAATTATAAAATGGAAGAAGGGTGTGATAATGTTAGCGATTGGTGCTTACGAAAAATGTAAACAATATATTAAGCTTCACTCACTTGATACAGAAGATAGAAAAGAAATTTTTCCTTGCATCACAATTTCTCGCTTAACCGGTTCCGGTTCATACGAAATTTCAAAAAAGCTCATCGATATTCTTCAGCAAAAAACTAAGGCTCCTGAAAATCCTTGGACATACTTTAATAAAGATCTTATTACTAAAGTGATTGAAGATTTTAAACTTCCAAAAGTATTTACCAGTTATATTGTTGAAGGCAAGTATAATCACATTAACGATGCTGTAAGCGAATTACTCGGGGTCAAACCCTCTGTATGGACAATCGTGCACAAGACTACAGAAATTATTTTGCAGCTTGCAAAATTTGGGAAAGTAATAGTAGTTGGTAGAGGGAGTAATCTTATAACATCAAAATTGCAAAATTGTTTTCATGTAAGATTAATTGCACCAATTGAACAAAGATTAAGCCATGTTCAAGAGGTTTTTAAATATTCAAAACCTGCTGCAATGGAATATATAAAAAAGGAAGATATAAGCAGAAAAAAATATCTTAGATCACATTTCTATAGAGATCCGGATGATTCAACACTTTATCATTTGATAATTAATACTGGTAAACTTAATTATGATGAAAGTGCAGAAGTTATTGCTAACGCGGTTATTAAAAAATTTCCGAATAGTTTTAATGAATAGATTAAGTTAAAATTTTATAGAGTTGATTTTAATTTTGTTAATCCCGTTTTGCTTACAGGCAGTTCTTTTCCATTCTTTAAGACTAGGCGATATGATTCTGTATCGGTTTGTTCAAGGTGCTGCAGAAAATCTAAGTTGATTATGTACGATCTATGAATACGAACAAATTGATTTTCATTAAGATGATTTTCAAAGTACTTCATAGTTTTTTGTTTTAAGAATCTTCCTTTTTCAGAATTGATGAGTACATAATCATCCTGTGCTTCTATCCATTTAACTTCTTCAACCGGAATTATTGTAATCTTTCCACCATCCTTAATTACAACGCGTTCCAGAAATTCAATCTTCTCATCTCTATTCTTAATAATATTATCAATGGCTGAGTTTTGCTGGAATCTATCTCCTAATTGTGAAATTGCTTTTTGCAACGCACTTGTAAATCTTTCTTCTGAGAACGGTTTAAGAAGATAATCAACAGCACTAACTTCAAAAGCCTTTATTGCAAAATGATCATAAGCTGTAGTAAAGATAATTATTGGCGGGTCTTCGAGAAGTTCAAGCATTTCAAATCCATTTAACTTTGGCATTTGAATATCAAGAAAAATAAGATCTGGTTTCAACTCATTAATTTTCTTTATTGCATCAAATCCATTTGAACATTCAGCAAGTATCTCTATATCATCTCTGTTAGCCAGATAGTTTTTTGTTATCTGCCTTGCAAGTGATTCATCATCAATGATAATGATTTTTATTTTATTTGCCATAGTTCTAAACCAATGCTTTTTGTAAAGGGATATAAATGTTTACAGTAAATTTACCATTCTCTTTTTTCACTTCCATCAAATTATCCTGCTGATAAATTAATTTTAATCTGTCTTTTATATTTTTTAATCCAACTCCTGCACCTTTTTTGTGCGATTCACCTTCAAAATTATTGCAGAGTGTAATCTTTAAAAAATCATCTTGCTTTGCGCAAGTTAATTTTATCGTTACAGTGTCGAGTGTTTCGTAAACAGCATGCTTAATCGCATTCTCAAATAGCGGCTGCAAAATCATACTTGGAATTTCAGTCTTGCCACATTCTTCATGCAACTCTTCAACGTACTCAAACTTTTCTTCAAATCTAATTTTTTCAATATCAAGATATAGTTTTATGTTTTTAAGTTCTTCATTTAATGTATTTTTTTGCATATCGTTATTTGCAAGAGTGTAACGCAAAAAATCCGCAAGCTTTATAATCATCTGCTTGGCTTTTTTAGGATCAATCTCAGTTAATGCGCTCATTGAATTTAAACTGTTAAAAATAAAATGCGGATTGATCTGAAATTTTAATGATCGTAATTCGGCTTCGGTAACCAGATTTTTTAACTCCTTTTCCTTTAAAGTTCTTTCCTGAAAATCAGAGTAATAAATAACCACATAATAAAATGCAGTAAGAAGGAAATAGTAAAGTATCCCAATAATAAATCTTGATTTAATAGTTTTGATAAAAAAATCACCAAACATATCAGTATCATTTACAAGACTTATCACAGCAAAATAACCAAGTGCAAGCCATACAATAGAAATTAGCAATCCACCGCCAAAGTGTGTTAAGATAACTTTTGTGATCTGATTATTTTCAATGGAAAGATATACTGAAGAGTACCAAAAGCTTAAACCAAGTGCAGCAATTAAAAGATTGAAGACAATAGCGTCAACAATTGAAATAGTAAACGAAGCCTTACCTTCAAACGTTATGAGATTTATGTAAAGAACCGCAATAGCTAAAACAAAAAGCAGATATAGTAATATACTTTTCGGACTTTTTAATATAGGATTAATTGACATATATGATTATTACAAATATGTTTTTAATTCACCGCCGCCAAAAACTACTAATCCTTTTATAATCAAAGTCTTGCTTAAATCAATAAGAGCGTTTGGATCCTTTACACTTTTATTTGAAAAGCCGCCAAAGATCGATGTAACATTCATTACTACGTTCCAATCGTTTGGTACAACAATGGTCGTTCCGCCAAAGACAGCAAGAATATCTATTGAGTGTGTTCCTTCTGCAAGTTTACATCCTTTAAGAATAATTTCTGATCCACCAAAAACTGCAGTAATATTGCCGCCACGAAAATTATCGGAGTTTACGATTTTTGTTCCTCCTCCAAAAATTGCTACATCATCAATAACATCTTTTGTTATCTGTCCAAGATTATTAACTTCATCAGATTTCTTTTTTTGGTTAAAAATGATATAGCCGCCAATGGCAATTAAAAATATTGATAGAACTACTGAACCATCGTAATCAATTGTTGGAAATATTCTCGGAATGATGAATATAAAACCCAGTCCGGCAATAATACCGCCAAGTATTTTTCTGGAAGTATTAAGTGTAAGATACATTCCAATAATAATAAAGAAGAAAGGCCAGGAAAAAATTATTCGGGCAAAATTAAAATCAAAAATATCTAATGAATTAAGAAAGAATATTCCTCCCAATCCAATAAGTATACTTCCAAGCACTAATCTTTTATCAAGTGAATTTTTATTGTCTTCCATTTTCAGCTCCTTAATAAGATGAACCTTTTTCTGTCGGAAAGGTAATACAAAGATAGTAATCGCGAAAGTAAAAATCGGCGAAAGGAAAGTATTTATCGGTAAACGGACGGAAAACTCTTAGTATTTGAAATACTTTTTAAGAAGGTTTTTAGCTTTCACATTTCCTAAATCTGCAGCAATCTCAAAATCAACAATTGCCTCGTCGATATTATCTATGCTTAATTCAGTTAAACCCAGGAAATAGTATCCATCTGCGTAACTTTTATTTATCTTAATTGATTTTTGATAATCCTTTATTGCCCGATCAAAAAGTTCTAGTCCGTGATATGCTCTTCCTCTAAAACAATAAAATTCATAGTTGAGCGGATCATCTTTTAATAAAATATTAAAACACTTTATTGCTTCATTGTATAACTCAGAGTCAAGATTTCTAATTCCAAGTTCATAAACTTCTGAAAGCGGGAGATCTTCTAATTTTGGTTCTGTGTCTATTATTATGATCGGCTGCGGATAAAATTCTGGACGCTGAGGCGGAGGTCCGTCAAATGGAATTTGAGGATGTGGATCGCATTGAGGGGGATAATATTCTGGGTCGGGTAAGTTTACAACAATTGGTGGATTTAGTTTTTCTCTATTTGGTGGCAGGATAGGTTCACGTTTTTTATCAGGATTTCGTACTGGATTTACATCTTTTATTCGATCAATCCTATCTCCAGTTTTCTCTCTATCTTTAGTTGGGTTTCTCTGAGCGCTTGATAAAAAATTAAAAGTAAAGATAAAGGCAAGTATTAGAATTAAGGTTTTCATAACTCTCTCCTGGTATAATTATCAAGTTTGAGACCATTTTTATGCCAGAGAGATGATAATAAAAAAGGGAGCAAAAGCTCCCTTGGAATTTTTAATTAATTATAAAACTAAACGTGAACTTCAACATCTTTTAAGTGAACTTCTTCAACTTTCCTCATTGCTTGAGCAAGATCGGCGATAAGATCATTAACATTTTCAATTCCCACAGAAATACGCACTAAGCCGTCAGTAATTCCGCCTGCTAATCTTGCTTCTTTCCCCATAGAAAAATGTGTCATGCTTGCTGGGTGTTGTATCAAACTTTCTACTCCGCCTAAACTTACAGCAAGTTGAAAAAGTTTAACAGAATTCATCATTAATCTTCCAGCTTCAATTCCACCCTTTAGTTCGATAGTGATCATTCCGCCGGGACCTTTGTGCTGCTTCAATCCAACTTGATAGTGCGGATGAGATTTTAATCCGGGGAAACGAATTGATTCTACCAATAGATGTTTCTCCAACCACTCAGCAATTAATTGTGCATTCTCACAATGTCTTTCCATCCTGATAGCAAGAGTTTTTAATCCACGATGAACTAGAAAAGAATTGAATGGATCAATTACTCCACCAAGCTGATTTAAAGTTTTACGGAAGTGCAGATAAGTTTGTTCATCCTTTACAACGATAATTCCGCCAACAACATCCGCGTGTCCGTTTAAAAATTTTGTTAAACTGTGCATCACAACATCAGCACCAAGTGCAATAGGATTTTGTAAAGCAGGACTCATAAAAGTATTATCCACAACAACAACCGCATTATGTTTATGTGCTATCTTTGATACTTCTTCAATATCTGTAATGCAAAGGGTAGGATTGCCGGGAGTTTCTAAATAAACAACTTTTGTATTTGGTTTAATTGCCTTTGAAACATTTTCAACAATCGAAGTATCAACAAAAGTAGTTTCGACTCCGAACTTTTTCATAATTGTGTTAAGTAAAGTTGTTGTTGGTCCATAAACAGAAGAAGAACAAACAACATGATCACCAGCTTGAGTTAGAGCTGCAAAAATAGTATGAACCGCAGCCATTCCACTTCCACAACCAAGTGCTTTGTGCCCGCCTTCAAGTTCAGCTATCGCATCTTCCATTGCCTGTATTGTTGGATTTAACATCCTAGTATAAATGTATCCTTTTTCTTCCCCAGCAAAAAGTGAAGCACCGTGTTGTGCAGATTTAAATTTAAATGTTGAGGTTTGATAGATTGGTGGAACCACAGAACCGTATTCATATTCATCAATACCTGAATGAACGCATTTTGTCTGGAAGTCTAATTTGGAGTGATTTTTCATTTTACATTTCCCATTAAAGAATAATATTAAAAATTTGTTGTTCAAAATTAGGGAAAATTTATTAAATGTAGGGAATGATTTCCCAGACCATTCCGTTTAGGTTTAATAAAATATTTTGCAGCACTGCTCATAAATCTGTACATTTGTGTACACAATTACTGAAAAGGATTTCCAATGAGAACAGTTAATTTCACAGAATTCAGAAGCAAAGCCTCGTTACTTTTATCTGCAGTGGAAAAAGGTGAAATTGTAATAGTGATGCGGTATGGCAAAGCGATTGCAAAAATATCTCCACCTGAAATAAAAGACAATGATCAGCCATCATGGAAAAAATCCGGCTTACGTCTTATAGTTAAGGGTAAAAACTTATCGTCCGCAATTTTAGCAGAAAGAGATTTATCATAAATGATTTCTTTCTTTGATTCATCTGCTTTTGCTAAAAGGTTTATTGAAGAAACTGGTAGTGATGAGATTGATAAAATTTGTTACGATTCAGAATCCATTGCGGTTAGCAGTATTTGTTTTCCTGAAATTATCTCTGCATTAAACAGACGATTAAGAGAAAGTAGTATTTCTAAAAAAGATTATCTACTCATCAAAGAAAGGTTAATTGAAGAATTTGAACACATTGAAATTATTAATGTTGTTCCAGAAGTAATTGCAAAATCAATTATGCTTTTAGAGAAAAATAGTTTGCGTACTTTAGATGCAATACATATTGCCTCCGCTTTAATATTGAAACCTGATTTATTTGTTTCCGCAGATAAAAGACAGATATTGGCTGCAAAAAAGGCTGGATTGAAAGTAAAACTTGTTGAATAAGTTCTAAACTTTTTCCCTCTAAAATTTCTTATATTTTTCTAAAAGCCATAAAATATTCAATTGGGTGCAATCTTTCTTGAAGGATAAATCAGTATTTTATTCTAGTAAATTGATAAATTTTTCTTAGCTTTACCCATAAAATTAACGAGGACTGATATGTCTAAAAGATTAAATATTATTATTGAAAAAGATGAGTATGGTTATTATGCTTATTGCCCGGATCTGGAAGGATGCCAAACACAGGGCGATACTCTTGATGAAGTTACAGAGAACATAAAAGAGGCAATTGAACTATATCTTGAAACACTTTCTGACAAAGATAAAATTAATCTGACGGCACGAGAAATCTTAACTACAAGTTATGAGGTTTCAATTGCCTAAAGATC
>JAVHOU010000002.1:0-14311 GCA_036170275.1 Ignavibacteriaceae bacterium | reverse complement strand
TGACGGCACGAGAAATCTTAACTACAAGTTATGAGGTTTCAATTGCCTAAAGATCAACGTGTTGTTCATAGATTGCTTCTTGCAAAATCAGTGTAAATCAGTTTAATCTGCGTCATCAGCGTGCCATTGTGTTTGCTTTTTTCTTTATATTTCACCCTCAAAATCTGTAAAACATTAATTCGGTTATTACTGTGGCTAAAGAAAAAGTACTTGTTACATCTGCACTTCCTTATGCAAACGGACCTATTCATCTTGGTCATCTTAGCGGTGCTTATTTACCTGCAGATATTTATGTGCGATATAAAAGATTGAACGGCGATGATGTAATTTACATCTGTGGCTCCGATGAACACGGTGTTCCAATCACAATAAGTGCTGATAAAGAAAAAGTTTCACCGCAAGTAATTATAGATCGCTTCCACGAAGCAAATAAAAAAGCTTTCGTACGATTTGGAATGAGCTTCGATAACTACTCGCGTACAAGTCTTCCAATTCATCACGAAACAGCTAAAGAATTCTTTTTAGAATTTTATAATCGCGGATTATTTGTAGAAAAAAAATCGCTCCAATTTTATGATGATAAAGCAAAAATGTTTTTACCTGATAGATATGTTGAAGGTACTTGTCCAAAATGCGGAAATGAAGAAGCACGCAGCGATGAGTGTGAAAATTGCGGATCACTTTACGATCCATCTGAATTAAAAAATCCTAAAAGTAAAATTTCTGGGGGAACACCAACACTTAAAGAAACCACACATTATTATTTTCCGCTTGGTAGATATCAGCCTGCATTAGAAAAGTATGTTGATGAAATGAATGAAAAGTACGGCTGGAAAGATAATGTGCTTCAATATTGTCGAGGATGGTTTAAGGATGGATTAAAGGATCGAGCAATCACAAGAGATTTGGATTGGGGAATTAAAGTTCCTGTCGATTCTGCAGCAGGAAAAGTAATTTACGTGTGGTTTGAGGCTGTACTTGGTTACATTTCTTCAACGAAAGAATTATCGCAGCAAAAAAATCAACCTGAGCTTTGGAAAAAATATTGGCAGGATCCAAAAACAAAGTACATCGCATTTATTGGAAAGGATAACGTTGTATTTCACGCAATTATTTTCCCGGCAATTTTAATGGCGTGGAATGAAGGTGGCAAAGAACAATACTGTCTTCCTCAAAATATTCCGGCAAATGAATTCCTAAACTTTGAAGGAAAGAAATTTTCTAAAAGCAGAAATTGGGGTATTGATGTCGATGAATTTCTTAATTTATTTGATCCGGATTTATTACGCTATGCTCTTGCAGCAAACTTACCAGAAACAAGAGACACAGATTTTTACTGGAAAGAATTTCAGTTAAGGAATAACAGCGAGCTAGCAGATATTCTTGGCAACTTTATCAATCGTACTTTTACTTTTATATTTAAACATTTTGATGGGAAAGTTCCTGCACCTGGGAAATTAGAAAAGATTGATGGAGATATGCTGAAAGAAATTTCAGAATACCCACAAAGAGTGGCGGATTTTTTTGAGAGATATAAAATTCGTGATGGCGTAAATGAAATTATGAATCTTGCTCGCGACGGTAACAAATATTTTAACGATACCGAGCCCTGGAAGACAGTTAAATCAGATAAGGAAAGGTGCGGCACAACATTAAATATTTGTTTGCAAACAATTTATACACTTGCGGAATTATTTTCGCCGGTACTTCCATTCTCAACAGAAAAATTATTTATAATGTTAAATTCAAAACCTGTTGATTGGATTGATTGCGGTAAACCTCAATTAGAAGGAGGACATCAATTGGGCAAAAGTGAAATCCTATTCCCGAAAATTGAAGATGAAAAAATTGAAGCACAGATTAATAAGCTTCCTAAAGTTGAAGCTGAAAAAGAAAAAGTTGAATTGATTACTTACGATGATTTTATGAAAATCCAACTTCGTGTGGCAGAAGTAATCGAAGCTGAAAAAGTTCCAAAGAGTGAAAAACTTTTGAAGTTAAAAGTAAAAATAGATAATGAAGAAAGACAGGTTGTTGCCGGAATTGCCAAAAGTTATGAACCTGAAGATTTGATTGGCAAAAAAGTTGTAATCGTAGCAAACCTTCAGCCTGCAAAATTAATGGGATTAAAATCTGAGGGGATGATTTTGGCTGTTGAAACTTTAGAAGGCGGTTTGCAAGTTATAAATGTTTCTGAGTCTGTAAAAAACGGCACAAGAGTTAAGTAATCATAAATTATTACATGATAAAAATCTTAATTATTATTTTAGCATTTTCATTCTTGCCAATCTTTGCTCAAGCTCCGATTAATAAAATCACTTCTAAATTAGATTTGAGGTTAAAGTCTGAGCAACAGGCAGCAAAACAATTAGTTTGGGTTTACTTTACAGATAAGGGAAATGATCTGCAAAAATATTATTTGGATCCAGAATTTGTAGTATCCCAAAAATCAATTGAACGAAGGACTAAAGTACTTGGTAAAAAATCCCTGATTGATTTTACTGATATTCCTTTAAATCAGAATTATATTAATGTTTTAATCAAAAATGGATTTGAGGTAAAACAAAAATCCAAATGGATAAATGCTGTTAGTGGATTTATTAGCGAATCTGAAATTATTAATATTGCCTCGCTAAACTTTGTTAAAAAAATTGATATTGTAGAAAACTTTTCGACAAGAAAAGATGATATTGAATTTACTCCAACCGAAACAAATCTAAATAAAGTTTTACAGCCCGAGGGCATTCATTCACTTGATTATGGAAACTCTTTCACACAATTAAATTTAATCAATGTTCCTCAAGTTCACGATCTTGGTTTTAATGGAAGTGGAGTTACAATTTGCCTGATGGATGCAGGCTTTGATAATCTTCAGCATGAAGTTTTTAGCAATATGAATATTATTGCAAAATGGGATTTTGTAAATGGTGATTCTGTTGTGGCTAATGAAAGTGATATGGGTGAAGGTTCTCACGGAACTGCAACTCTATCACTCATCGGAGGATTTAAGGAAGGGCAATTAGTTGGGCCTGCTTTTGGCGCGAACTATATTCTTGCGAAAACAGAAAACACTGATAGTGAAACTCCTATTGAAGAAGATAATTGGATTGCTGCGATGGAATGGGCAGATAGTATTGGCGTTGATGTTACTTCAACTTCATTAGGTTATCTAACTTTCGATTCCCCTTATACAAGTTACACCTGGGAAAATATGGATGGAAAGACAGCCATCATAACGATTGCAGCAGATCTTGCAGTTAAAAAAGGAATTGTTGTTGTAAATTCCGCTGGTAATGAAGGATACAATTCCACTCATAATACTTTAAATGCTCCTGCGGATGGTGATAGCGTAATTTCAGTTGGAGCCGTTGGCTCAAATAGAATAAGAAGTTATTTCAGCAGTATTGGACCAACATCGGATGGAAGAATTAAACCGGAGATAATGGCGATGGGTTCAAATGATTATCACGCTTCATCTTTCGGTAACTCTTATTCATTTGGTAGCGGAACATCATTTAGTTGTCCTATAGTTGCCGGAGTTTGTGCTTTATTGCTTGAGGCAAATTCAAAACTTACACCAATGGAAGTTTTACAGACTATTAGATCAACCGCATCACAAAGCACCAATCCGGATAACCTTTACGGATGGGGAATTATTAATGCGCTTAATGCTGTAAATACTATTATCACAAAAGTGGATGAAGAAAAAATCCCTGAGGATTATTATCTGCTAACTAATTATCCAAATCCTTTTAATCCATCTACTAAAATTAGATTTGCAATTCCCAAAAGTAGTTTAGTTAAGATTAGATTGGTTGATATTCTTGGAAACGAAATCAGAACATTAGTTGATAAAGAATTTGAGGCAGGGATAAGTGAAATTGAGCTAAACGGTTCAGGATTATCAAGTGGTCTGTATTTTGTAAATATGACTACTAATAATATTAACAAAACTCTAAAAATATCTTTAATAAAGTAGTCATTATCGTTCATTTAAAGAAAGTAGAACAATTAGATATAAATTACCTTGATTTTCAAGCCCCCTATTGATAAAATTCATTTCTAAATTTGTAATTATTTTAAAGGAGTTAAAAATGTATTTGAGGGTATCTGTTTTTATTGCAGCCGTACTAACTTTTCTTCTAATTTCTTGTTCACCTGAACATTCAAAAATTTTAGTAGCAGAGTACGATGATTCCCAATTAACACTTGGTGAATTTGAAAAAGCTTATACGAAAAATATTGGTAGTTATGAAGTAGCCGCTGCTGATAGTTTCGATCGCTATAAAAGCTTTGCTGATTTGTACGTTAATTTCAAAATGAAATTAAAAGATGCTGAGAAACGCGGATTTCCCAGTGATTCCACTCTAAATCAAGAATTACTTGATTACAAAAAGAAAGTTGGAGCTTCTTATATTTTAGACAAATATTTAGTTGAACCAAATATTAAAGACTGGTATGAGAAAAGAAAAATTGAAATACGTGCAAGCCATCTAATGATAAGACCTGATAATAATGGAGAAGAAGCTGCTAGAAAATATGCTAATGCTTTATTAGATAGTATAAAAAAGGGTGCAAAATTTGAGGACATGGTTGCAAAATATTCTCAAGATCAATTTTCAAAAACAAAGGGTGGAGATATATTTTATTTTACTGCCGGTCAGTTGCCTTTCGAATTTGAGGATGCTTGCTATAAAACCGAAAAGGGTCAAGTTTACCCTGAAGTAGTTAAAACTCGTTTTGGTTTTCATATAATTAAAGTTACAGATAAAAAAACACGGGTTCCCAAAATAAGGGCAAGTCATATTCTTGCAAGTTTTAAAAATGCACAAGGTATTGCTGATACTAATGCGGCAAAATTAAAAATGGATAGTGTCCTTACTGCTTTGAAATCAGGAGAAGATTTTGCAGAGGTTGCAAAAAGATTTTCTGATGATCCCGGAACAAAATCAGTAGGCGGTGACCTTGGGTTTTTTGAAAGAAGAATGGTGGCTCCCGAATTTGATGAAGCAGCTTTTAAATTGGATGTTGGACAGATTTCCGGCGTAGTTACTACGGGATTTGGTTTACACGTTATTAAAGTAACTGAAAAACAACCATATCCAACTTATGAACAGGATAAAGAAAACCTAAAAAATCTTTTAAAGAAATCTAGATACAATGATCTTTATGCTGAATTAAATGACAGCCTGAGGAAACAATACAATTATTCATTAAATGAAACTGTGATTCAGCAAATTATTGGATATGATGATTCTTTGTTGATCGGAACCGAGTTAAAAGGCGTGGATGAAATCGGTGGGAGAACGATTTTCTCTTTTGCAACGACTAATGAAACAGTAAATGATTTTTATTCAAAATTAAAAAATGACAATGAATTTTCTGGAAAAAAAATCACGGGAGATATTCTTAAGCGGGGTGCAAAAAAAATTAGTGAGCAAATGTTGCTTGAAGAAAAAGCAATGAGCTTAGAAAAAACGGATACTCAATTTGCAGACCTCATGAAAGACTATCAACATGGAATTTTCATTTTCAAACTTCAGGAAGAAGAGGTCTGGAATAAGGTAAAAATAGATAGCGTAAAGCTTTTAAATTTTTACCAGAATAATACTGGTAAGTATGTCTGGCTAGACCGAGTCGGTTATACAGAAATATTTGCAAAAAAAGATTCCGTAATTAAAAATTATTACAACTTATTAAAATCAGGTGTTAATTTTGATTCTCTTGCTGCAAAAACTGAAAGAACAACTTACAAAGAGAAAAAAGGTAAATATGATTTACAAGTTGTTGGATCTACAGAATTTTCTAAAGTTGTGAACGCATTGACAAATGCAGGAGATTATACTGAACCAATTCCAAATCCAGGCGGCTTTTCCATTCTCAGATTAGATGTTAAAGCACCGTCTAGAGAAAAAACATTTGAAGAAGCAAAGGCAGAAGTTTCTGGAGCTTTTCAGGAAGCTGAAGGTAAAAGACTTGAAACAGAATATATTGATTCATTGAAGAAAACTTATAAGCCGGTTATTTATTATGATGCATTGCGAAAAGCTTTTAAGTCTGAAAATAACTAGGATCATTTTTCTTTTTAGTATTCTTTTTTTTACACACTGTTCCAAGGAAGCAAAGAAAGAAGATTACATAGCACGTGTTAATAAAACTTATCTAACCAGAGAAGAATTTGCTTCTCTGGTAGATACAACTCATTTAACCGCTGTAGAAAAAGAACAGATCGTTAAAAGCTGGATATATCGTGAATTACTTTTTCAGAAAGCTAAAGAAGAGGGAATTGTTGATCAGGATGACTATAAGAATGTGCTTAAAAAATCTTCGCAGGAATTAGCTGCTGCAATGCTTTTAAATAAATATGCTTCATCAGAAAAAATTGAATTTTCTGATTCTGAATTACTTGAATATTATGAACGAAATAAAAATTCATTTCAATTAAGCAGCGACGCATATTTAATTAATAAAATTTCATTCAATACTGAAGACAAAGCTATAAAATTTCGTTCTCTTGCAATCGAAAGTGATTGGGAAAAAGCGGCAGGTGTATTTGTTGATGATACATCTAAGCTCAAAAGTATTTCTGCAGAACTGATCGAAGAAAGAAATCTTTATCCTTATCAATTAATGAAAATAGCAAAAGATCTTTATCCTCAGGAAATTAGCATTGTAATTACTGAAAATGCTCAATATTATTCAGTGGTTCAAATTCTTGGTAAATTCCCCAAAGGATCAATTCCTAAATTTGAAATTATCAAACAAAAAATAGAAACAAGATTGCTTGCAGAAAAAAAGAAGCGATTAACTGATTATTATCTAAAAGAACTTTACTCAAACAACGATATCGAGATCAAAAAATGAAATTTAAATTAGCCATTCTCCTTTTAGTTTTTACTATTTCAGGATACACACAACAAGTCTTAGACAAAATTGTAGCTGTAATTGATAACGAAGTTATTCTTCAAAGTGAACTTGAATTTCAAATGGGTGTTTATGCATCTCAACGACAATTGGATGTGAATACTCCGGGGTTAAAAGAACAGATACTCAAATCAATGATAGAAGAAAAGTTAATTTATGCGCAGGCAGAATTGGACTCAATTACAGTAACCGAAGAAGAAATTAATCAAAGGATAGATTATCAGATCAATACCTTTACTCAACAATATGGGTCCACTGCAAATATTGAAAAGATTTATGGCATGAGTATTGACCGAATCAAAAGAGAATTGCGTGATGATGTTCGTAAAGGATTGATGTCGCAAAGATTGCAGGAAAAGAAATTCGGTAAAGTTCAGGCATCTAAAAGGGAAGTTGAAGATTTTTTTACTGCATATAAAGATAGTATTGGAACGATACCTGAAAAAGTAAATCTCTATCATATCTTTCAAAATCCTAAAGCAGGTGAAAAACTTAAAAAGAAATTTAGGGATAAAGCAATAGCACTTTTAGATTCAATTAAAGCAGGGAAAGATTTTTCTGAACTCGCTAAACTTTATTCAGATGATCCTGGAAGTGCAACGCAAGGCGGCGACTTAGGGTTTGTGAAAAAGGGAGTTTTTTATCCGGAGTTTGAAGAGGCTGCTTTCAAGTTAAATGTGGGACAAATTTCCGGTGTTATTGAATCTCCTGTGGGTTTTCATATCATACAACTTATTGAGAAAAGAGGGGAATCAATTCATTGCAAACATATTCTTGTAAAGATAAAAGCCGATGAAAAATCTGATCTTCAGACTATCGAATTTTTAACGGATGTTAGGGACAGCATAATGAAAGGTTTAGGCACATTTCAAGATTATGCAAAAAAGTATAGTGAGGATAAAGATACAGCTCCCTTTGGTGGAGAGCTTGGTACTTATTATATGAGTCAATTGGATAAATCATTGCTTGATGCCGTCGGTAAATTAAAGCAGGGTGATATTGGCTATCCTAAGAGATTAGAATATGGATCCGGTTCTTATGGTTACCATATTGTTTGGCTTAAATCAAGAGTAGCACAGCATAAAGCCGATCTTACTGAAGACTACACTGAGATAAAAAAATTGGCAGACGAAAATAAAAAGCAAAAAGAATACAGTAAATGGATTGATAGTATCAAGAGTAAAATCTTTTGGGAAGTTAGAATCTAAAATTTATTATGCGGAAAAATTTGTGAGTGAATTAAAATCAAGTTCTGATGATGTTCAACTTGTTGAACAATTAAACACAAAAGTTAGAACTGTTAAATCAGAAATTTCAAAAGTAATTGTTGGTCAGGATGAAATAATAGATCAATTAATTATTTCGTTGCTTGCACGCGGGCATTGTCTGCTGGTAGGCGTGCCTGGCTTAGCTAAGACCCTTCTTATTAAAACTCTTGCCGAGGTAATGGATTTGAAATTTAGCAGGATTCAATTTACTCCTGATTTAATGCCAAGTGATATTACCGGTACAGAAATTCTTGAAGAAGATTTATCCACTAAAAAGCGAAACTTTAGATTTATATCAGGACCAATATTTGCAAATATTATTTTAGCGGATGAGATTAATAGAACTCCTCCTAAAACCCAATCAGCGCTGCTTGAAGCAATGCAAGAGCATAAAGTTACTGCGGCAGGTATAACTTATAATTTACCCGAACCATTTTTTGTTTTGGCTACACAAAATCCTATTGAACAAGAGGGAACATATCCTTTACCAGAAGCACAGCTTGATAGATTTATGTTTAATCTTTGGTTAGAATATCCAACTAACGCCGAAGAAATAAAGGTGGTGCAGACAACCACGAGCGAGTATAAAGCCGAGCTTAATAAAGTTTTATCATCAGAGGAAATAATTCTGTTTCAGGATCTTATAAGAAAAGTACCTGTAGCTGATAATGTAATTGAGTTTGCCGTAAGAATATCTAATATGACCAGACCTGTAAACGGAAACGCTCCAAAGTATGTAAAAGATTGGGTTACCTGGGGTGCCGGTCCAAGAGCTTCACAATATTTAGTTCTTGCTGCAAAAACAAATGCAGTAATCCACGGAAGATTTACTCCTAATATTGATGATATAAAATTTGCAATGCTTCCGGTATTACGTCATAGAATTATAACAAATTTTAGTGCTGAGGCAGAAGGAATTTCATCAGTTGATGTGATAAAAAAGATTGAAGCAGAAGCTTAGTGGTTATAGATAATTACAATCTTGCGATCTTATAATTCTTAAATGCAAAATAAATTTCTTTTACTGCGGTTTTAATAATCGTAGCTGTAGGAACTGCTAATAACATTCCGATCAATCCTAAAAGTTCACTGCCTGAAATAATTAGAAGTATAATTATTATTGGGTGCATACCAACGCTTTTTGAAAAAACATATGGCTGCACAAAACCATTATCTAATGTATAAGTTAATGCAACTATCATCATTATTAACGGCACTTGTGAAAGATCTCCAGTTTGCATTATAGAAAGTATAATGGCAGGTATACCACCAATTATAGGTCCAAAATAAGGTATTAAGTGACCCAATCCCGCAATAACTCCTAATGGAAGTGCGTTGGGTATACCAATAAAATAAAAACCAAAACCAATTGTCAATCCAACAAAAGTAGCATCAAAAATCCAGCCTCTAACATATCTACCAAGTTGAAGGCTTATTCTCTTAATTATCCAATAAGATGCCTCAAAATATTTATTTGGTACAATATGTATAATCGCTTTTTGAATTGCAGCACTATCTTTTAGTAAAAAGAAAGTTATAAACGGAACAATAAAGAGTACTGCAAGTATGGATAAAATTCCGCTGACGTATTGTGTTATGTGATTAATGGCATCATTAAAAGACGTTGAAATTATTGCCTGAACTTTTTGTACAAGTACACCTTTATCAAATAGTGGGAAGATACTCAGAATCTTTTTTTCGATTGAAGTTAACTGCTCATTTAATGAAAACTCCTTAAGCGAAATTAGCAACTGATCCATTTGTAAAAATAATACTGGAATTACAAAAGAAAGACTTAGATATATTAAAAATCCAAAAACACCAAAGACAATTAGCGTTGAAATTGTTCTTGAGAAACCTTTGCCTTCAAGTATTTTAATAAATGGAGCTAAGATAAATCCTAACAGAACTGAAATAATAGTGATAATAATTATGCTAGATAGCAGGTAAGTGAAATATGAAAACAATAAAACCGCAATAATTCCTAAAATTATTTTAGTGGATTTCTTTTGAATTAATTCTGTCATTTTAATTTACCGCTTCAATTCTGCGTACAGCCGGTACTTCGTTCATTATTGCTCTTTCAACCCCGGCTCTTAAAGTCATAATAGACAAGGGGCAGATTGCACAAGAACCTGTAAGCCTAACTTTTACAATTCCATCATCAGTAATTTCCACCAATTCGACATCGCCATCGTCAGCTTGTAAAAATGGTCTAATACTATTTAATGCTTTTTGAATTTTATCTTTCATAATCAAAACGAAGTCTCATCGGAAATCGAGCTGTATCTATTGAGACTTCTGAAAAATTCAAAAGGTCATTCCCGTGGAAACGGGGATCCAGTGAATATGAAATAGATTCCCGCTTTCGCGAGAATGACAGTCAATACGAAATCTATTTTTCAAAAGTCTCTATTAATAAATATTGTTCCTAAAAATATTTAAAACAAATTTAATCATCATCGCCCAATAATATTTCAATTTTTTCTGTTGGAGCAGAATTTCTGATATTAATCTGTTCTGTTAATTTTCTTGATATGTCAAATAATATATTAGTTTCTTTTGCATCAGGAATTCCAAATACCATCGGTAAGCCAGCATCTCCACCCTCTCTTATTCTTGGGTCGATCGGTATTCCACCAAGGAACGGTGTATTAAGTTCTTTAGAAATTTTTTCTCCTCCACCTGTACCAAAAATATCATATTTTTTTCCTGTATCGGGCGCAATAAAGTAACTCATATTTTCTACAACCCCCAAAACAGGAACATTTACACGCTCGAACATTTTAAGTGCTTTCCGAGCATCAATCAAAGAAACTTCCTGTGGTGTTGTTACAATAACGGCACCTGTTAAAGGAATAGTTTGTACCAGTGTGAGTTGAATATCGCCGGTACCGGGTGGCAAATCAAAAATCAAATAATCAAGTTCACCCCAATCCACATCTGTCATAAACTGTTTAATAGCGCCGCTCGCCATTGGACCGCGCCAAATTACGGGTGCTTTATCATCCACCAAAGAACCAATTGATATAAACTTTACTCCAAAATTTTCAAGGGGAATCATCTTAACAGAATTTTCAGCCTGATAAACTTTTGGCTTATCAGTACAGCCAAGCATTAGCGGAATGCTTGGTCCGTAAATATCAGCATCAATCAAACCAACTTGTGCGCCATCTTTAGCAAGCGCCACAGCAAGGTTAACGGCAACAGTGCTTTTACCAACTCCACCTTTACCACTCGCAATTGCAATAGTGTTTTTAACACCCGGCATTATTGCATCTTTTTTTGCATCCTTGTGCGTTGAAATCGGTGCTGACTTTGCAGAGATATTAATATTGATTTTGTTCAATTCTGAAAAATCTTTTTTTAATTGAGTTTCAATTACGTTTTTTATTTCTTCTATTCCATTTGTGTTTAATGACAGCTCCAATTCAAGATCGTTATTACTTAATTCGAATTTTTTTATTGAATTAAGTGTAAGCAAGTTAGTATTAAATTTTTCGTGTTTAATATTTTTTAACGAATTAATTATTCCACTTTTTGTGATTTCGGAAATCATTTTACCTCGTGTATTTTTAAATAGATTGAATGCCATTATTTTAATTAAACATTTTGATAATCTAAAGTTATTTCTCAAATGATTTTTGAACTACACTGCCTGCGGCTTTAATGGCATGATTCATCAGCCACTCCTGGCTGTTTACTCTTTTAGTGTTTTCATTAATTTCAGGAAATCTATAAGATCCATCGGGTTGTAAAATCCTAGCTTTAACATTATCCTTTAAAGAAACCTTGATCAATGTTTTTAATAATTCATCTTTAAGTCTCTGGTTCTCAATCGGAAAAGCTATTTCAACTCTTCTATCCAAATTTCTCTGCATCATATCTGCGCTGCTTAGATAGATATCTTCTTTACCATCGTTAAAAAAATAAAATATTCTGCTGTGTTCTAAAAATCTTCCGACAATACTTCGTACTTCAATTTTTTCACTTAAGCCTGCAGCACCGGGCACCAAACTACAAACACCTCTTACAATTAATTTAATTTCAACTCCAGCATTTGAAGCTTCATAAAGTGCTGCTATGATAACCGGATCGACTAATGAATTTAGTTTTATAATAATCTTAGCCTCTTTACCTGCCAATGCATTATCAATTTCTCTTTTAATAAGTTCAATAAATTTTTCACGCATATTTACCGGTGAGACAAATAATTTTTTATATTCTTTTTGTTTTGAATATCCTGTAAGAAAATTAAAAATATCAGCAACATCACTGCATATATCCGGATCACAAGTAAAAAATCCTAGATCGGTGTAAAGCTTTGCAGTAGTAGCATTATAATTGCCTGTTGCAAGATGAACATATCTCTTAACTCCGTCATATTCTTTACGCACAACAAGAGTCATTTTTGCATGAGTTTTTAATCCGACTAATCCGTAAACAACGTGAACGCCAACTTTTTCAAGTTCACGCGCCCAATAAATATTATTCACTTCATCAAATCGTGCTTTAAGTTCTACTAAAACGGCAACTTGTTTGCCCATTTCAGCAGCTTCAATAAGGCATCTTACTATGGGTGAATCTGGTCCGACTCTGTAAAGAGTTTGTTTTATTGCAAGTACATCGGGATCCAAAGCCGCCTTTTTTATAAAATCAATAATCGGTGCAAATGAATGATAAGGATGATGAAGTAAAATATCTTTCTGTCTTATTATTGAAAAAAAATCTTCTTCTTCTTCAAATAATTTTGGTACAACAGGATAGTATGGTTTTTCTTTCAACTGATGTAACGGAAGTTTATATAAGTACATTACATCGCTTAATCCTAAAGGACCATCAGACATATGAACATCATCTTTAGTTATTTGAAGATTTTCGATCAGTGTGTCTAACATAAAATCGGGCATTGGATGCCCAACTTCCAGTTTAACAACGTTACCAAATCTTCTTTGTTTGATGTTTTCTTCAATCACACTTAAAAGATCATCTGCTTCATCCTCTTGAAGTTCAATATCAGTATCACGTGTTATTCTAAATCTGTGTGCTTCAACAATCTCCATTCCAGGAAAAAGAAAATGAAGATTGCCTTTTATTAAATCACCGAGCCAGATAAAACTTGCTTTAAAGTTACCATTAACATTTGTCGATTTATTTGGTTCTAAAATATTATCAATCTGCAAAAGTCTGGGGAGAATACTGGGTACTTTTACTCGTGCAAAATGATTTTCTCCATTTGGTTTACGTATAAGTATTGCAAGGCTTAAACTTAAATTTGAAATGTAAGGAAAAGGTCTGCCCGGATCGAATGCAAGTGGAGTAAGTACAGGGAAAATTTCTTTTTTAAAATACTCCGTTAATTTTTCTTTCTCATCTTCATTTAGATTTTCATATGAGAATAAATGGATATTATTTTTATTCAGCTCGGGAATAATTTCATCCATCCAAAATCTATCGAGTGTTTTAAGAAGCGGCTTTAAAGCTTTTTCAACTTTTTTTAATTGCTCACCTGGTGTCAAACCATCAATTGAAGGTTCCGACACGTTTGCTGCGATTTGCTCTTTCAACCCCGCAATTCTTATCATATAAAATTCATCTAAGTTAGATGAAAAAATTGAAATGAATTTTACTTTCTCTAATAATGGCAAATCAGGATTTAGCGCTTCATCCAGCACACGTTTATTAAATTCAATCCAGCTAAGATCTCTGTTAATAAAGTTTTCGGGTTTGCTATATTTTTTCAATAATTCTTTAGTGCTCATAATATTTTTACTTCATTAAAAATCAAATATAAACTATTTGCAAAAGATTTGCCGTAATAAAATGTGTAGATTAAATGAAAAATTGAATGAAAATTAATAATTCAGAAAAATTTTCTTATTCCTTCGGTAAGTAAACAATAAATTACTCGCCATTTGTAAAAATTTCTTTAGCAATTATTAGTTTTAAAGCTATGGAAAACAATCCAATTAATATCTTGGTACAAGTAATAATTTAGCTATAACAAATCAATTTTGGTTAAAAACACAACATATTTAATAATAGCATGAATTTACTATTTATATAAATAAGTAGAACGACTAAATTTTTGCAAAGATGATTGGAACTAAAGGATCAAA
>JAVHOU010000001.1:0-1456 GCA_036170275.1 Ignavibacteriaceae bacterium | reverse complement strand
CGCATACGCGTCAACTTAATTTTATTTTTTGCGCAAAGTTTTGACGGTCGCATCTCTTGTCATATCGGCAATAATAAAGGATTTGCGGCATCATTGCATTCAAATTATTTTCAAAAAACAAGTCAATATTGTTAGCTATGTATTTACATAACCTGAACAAACTTATACAACAGTTTTCCACTTTTTCTGCTGCTATTAAAGCGGCATTGTATATGGTGACTTGAAACAAGAGTATAAAAATAAGCATCATATATATTATTGCCTCTACTCTTTCTTTGGTCAAGGAACAATTTTGAGGAATAAGTTTTTGCAGATGAAAATTACTTTTCCAGCATTTGAAGATAATTTCAATTCTCCATCGGAGTTGGTATAATTGAGCTATCTGAGTAATAGAGAATTGTTCCTCATCTTCCGTAGTAATGAATAAATTGTATGCTAACATTTGATAATATTCTTTGCTGTGATTAAGTCGTTTGTCTCTATTATTTTTTGCTTTTCTTATTCTATTAGCAACTTGCTCTTGCGGCAGTTTCCGGGCTACCAATCGAACCTTTAATTTTTGTTCTTTGCCGAGCATTACCCATTTATCAAATTCACCACTTTTTTTTAACTGCTTAAGTAGATTTATTTCCTTGCCTGTTTCTGTATCGTATATCTTTACTCCGTAGCGCAATCTGCTTACGAAGGGGATTTGCTTATCTATCATTTCATTGAAACTCTCTAATACAAAATATCCCAAGTCCCGTATCACCAAGTCCTCAGGTGTAGCAATGCTTAGGATATCTTTTGATTTGGATTGGTCATTGGCTGTAAAAGGAGTGATTTCAAAATAAACGAAATGGTTTGCCAGTATATCATACACTACTTGTATTTTTAATTGTGCTTTTTTCTCTCCTCTCGATACATTGCCAGGAAAACACCAACTTAACCAGGAAGGCAATGCTATAACGGTGCTGTCTTGTAATAATATCCTCTTGTAATTTTTCAGCCAATCGTATTTTTTTGCTTGTCTGTGAATAGTGCTTACTTGTTGCTGCAATACATCAAATAAAATCAAAGCCAGAAATCCGGTTAATTGCACGGTCACTTTTTTCCATATACCTTGTTTGGAAACGCTGCCTCCGGTTATTATACCAACTTGTTCCGCCCAATGCTGAAAAGAGTTTTTGCCTTGCATCGCCATTAAAATAAATGCGATGAGCAATATCTTTCCCGTTATTTTTTTCTCCTTTCGTTGTTTAAATCCACTTTTTACAGCGTACTTATTGAACGGAATTTTTTTGAGCTTTTGCTCAATATTTTCGTATTTTTGTTTTTTTTAAAACGAGTGCTTTTAGGTGTCATTAGATGTGATGATTTGATTTCATCTAATAAGCACTCATTTTCTTTTTGTTTATGCCATTTATCTACTTATTTTTAAACATATTATAGTTCATATCGCTATCCATTAGGTTGA